>JBCDIR010000228.1:0-5474 GCA_038748735.1 Bacteroidota bacterium
ATCTTTACCTAGCTTTTATAAGTAAGTGTATTAATCCTCGTGAAAAAAGACCTGCTGAATCAGCCTTTCTCCCAACATAGTATAGCCTGTTTTTGTGTTTGGGACTATAAGTAACTGATTCTCCTTTCTGGTATTATTGAGGTTTAATTTACTGCTTGTTTTTCAAGCTGATTGTTTTATTGTCTCAGCCTTATATCTCTCATGTCACAGAAAGTTACTATTAGAACTGCTCGTCAGTTTGTATCCGCCTCTCTATTTAGTCACCATGCGCGTAATGCGGCAAATGCTGCCATTGCTTCTATTCGGGGCCAATTTTTCCGAACCGTCGGCTTACTCCTCGTTGTTGCCTGGGTGTTACCGGGCATTAGCTTCGGCCAACATGTCCATAATTCCGTCAATGGTCCTACGGATGCCCATCGTTGGTCCGTAGAAGCAGCCTTCGACCGAGCAGCAAACGTTGAAACACCAGAAAAGTATGATGAGATAATTATCTCCTTTGCAGATCATGCTAGTATCGAAATCTTCGAAGCACTTGCACTGGATATTGATCACTTCCACCCAGACCTTGGTCCCAATAGCCTCATCCTACCGCAGCGCGAGTTGCCAAGACTCACGGCTAGCGGAATCCCTTACGAAATAAGGGTGAAGGATGCTGCCAGCGCTATTGAGCAGCGTAATATTGACTATTTTAAGAAACACCCATTAACACCCGTTGAAAAGTCAACTGCGGGATTCGAATTGGGCAGTATGGGAGGTTTTTATACCTACTCAGAGGTGCTCCAGCAGCTGGACGAAATGTTCAGCTTGTACCCCAACCTGATTACCCAGCGCTTTAGTATTGGTACAACCATTGAAGGTCGTCCGATCTGGGCGGTAAAAATTTCCGATAACCCAAATACCGACGAGAGCGCTGCGGAGGCAGCTGTCTACTTCGATGCCCTCCACCACGCTCGTGAGCCTGCCTCTATGGCGACCGTGATTAATTTCATGTTCCACATGTTGGAGAATTACGCCTCTGATGCTGAGATCGAATACCTGATCGAAAACCGTGAAATTTTTATCGTCCCGGTAGTCAACCCAGATGGCTACCTATACAATCAGCAAACCAACCCCAACGGAGGTGGCTTCTGGCGTAAGAACCGCCGGGTTAATTCGGGCAGCTCTTGCCGAGGGGTAGACCTCAACCGTAATTATGATACGGATTGGGGAGGTGGCGGTTCTAGTGGGAGTACCTGCTCAGATTCTTATCGAGGCACTGCTCCTTTCTCTGAACCCGAATCTCAAGCTATCCGGGATTTTACTACATCTATTAACGCTCCGATTGCCTATACCACTCATACTTCCGGCGGATATTGGTTAGGTCCAGACTTCAGCAACGGGCAAACTGAATTTGCAATTCATGCAGAATTGAACAGTGATTGCATGGATGAGAACGAGAATATCTATGGCGATGCCGATATCCTACTCGGGTATGCTAGTGGAACCACCCAAAACTGGATGTACGAAACCTTAGGTTCCCTTTCGTGGACCCCTGAGATTGGAACTACCGGCTTTTGGCCCGCCCCTTCGGAAATTATTGCCCTGGTTAATCAGCAAATAAAGCCTTACGAGTACGCTTGTTGGGTGGCTGGTGCCAGAGCAGACCTACAAAATCATACGATTACTAGCTCCCAAGGCTTGTCGTCTGCCGCCCCGCTAGAATTGGATGTGCGTATCAAAAATACCGGGCTTTCCCGGACAGCTGAAAATGTTAGTGTCTCGGTTACGCCAGATAATGCTGGAGTTACCGTTGTTAGTGGCACCCAGTCCTACGGTAATATTGCCTCCCGTGCTTTTGCTACCAACTCCAATCCTTTTAGTTTTACCGTAAGCCCTTCTGTTCCCGTGGGAACCGTAGTCACCTTTACCATAAGTGTTACTCAAGAAGGTGTTGAATCGGATTCCGATTTTTTCCAATTGGTAGTAGGCCAGCCTAACGTACTATTTAGCGACGACGCCGAAGGCGGTGCCGGCGCTTGGAATAACGGTGGTAGTGGTACTACCTGGCAGACTTCCGACGAAGACAGTTATTCCGGTAATAATTGCTTCGTAGATTCCCGTTTGGGGCATACCTCCAGTAACAATAGTCGCACTTTTACCACCACCAACGGTATCTCCCTGGCGGGAACGAGTAATCCTCGTTTGGAATTCGTCGCAAAATGGGGCTTACATACGACTACTGACTATGTACGCCTTCAGGTATCCGTCAATGGCGGTAGCTGGGCTAACCTTGCTACCGCATCCACAGAGACGATTGGTGGCGGACCAGCCTTTAAAGAAAACGAACCCTGGACGTTCCAGTCCGTAGATCTAAGTGCCTACACCGGCCAGTCCGTTCGGTTCCGCTTTGCTTCCTTCAGTAACGGTAGCCTCCGCTCGGATGGTTTTTACTTTGATGATTTCCGGGTGGTTGACTATTCTACCCCACCAGTATGTAGTGTTACGGGAAGTATCGTAAGTGAGACTTGTAATGGCTTCAATACGGTGAGTACCGCTGATGATAACTACACCATTACGGTATCAGCTACCGTGGCGAATGGTAGCGGGGCCTATGATGTGCTGGTGAATGGTACCGAAGTGGTGGCTAACGTCAGTTCAGGCGCCTCAACCTCCTTTACCCAGGCGGCCAGCGGCGGAACGGTAAACATCAGTTTCCGGGACGCAACGGATAACGCTTGCACCTCCGGTTCGATCAGCTCCGGAACGCTAAGTAGTTGTAGCCCCACCTGTAGTGACGGGATTCAGAATGGTGCGGAGACGGGCGTCGACTGTGGTGGCCCCGACTGCGCAGCCTGTCCTACATGTAGCGATGGCATTCAGAACGGCTCCGAAACAGGTGTTGATTGCGGTGGTCCCGACTGCGCGGCCTGTCCCACCTGTAGTGATGGCATTCAGAACGGCTCCGAAACGGATGTCGATTGTGGTGGCCCCGACTGCCCCGCTTGTCCCACTTGTAATGACGGCATTCAGAACGGTTCCGAAACGGGTGTTGATTGTGGCGGCCCCGATTGTGCGGCCTGTCCGACCTGTAATGATGGCATTCAGAACGGTTCCGAAACGGGTGTTGACTGTGGCGGCCCCGACTGCGCGGCCTGCCCCACCGTGAATCTTCAGTTTGAACAGGGAACGGTTAGTGGAATTGGCACTAGTTGGACTAGTATCCCTCTAGCTAATACCTACACTTCAATGGTTGTCGTAGCGACGGTTGAGTTGCCAAGCTCCGGTACTGCCCCCGTCGTGACTCGTATTCGTAACGCAAGTGGTAACGCCTTCGAACTGCGGATACAAAATCCCTCCGGAGCGAGTACGGGCACTTATACTGTTCATTATTTTGTGGTGGAAGAAGGTGTATACACCGTAGCCCAAGATGGCATTAAGCTGGAGGCTGTCCTGGTTAATGACAACGTAACTTCCCGGAAAAATGGCTGGTCTTTACAAGGACGCAGCTACCAACAGTCCTACACTAGCCCGATTGTCCTCGGGCAGGTAATGACCTTCAATGATGCTGATTGGTCCGTATTCTGGGCCGCTTCGGGTACTTCCCGCACTTCACCGCCGAATGCTTCCACCTTCTCTGCTGGTAAACATGTTGGTGAAGATCCCAACAACACCCGAGTAGCGGAAACGCTGGGCTATGTCGTAATCGAAGCGGGTAGTGGCACCTTACAAGGAACCGAATACGTTGCCGGTTTAGGCAATGACATTGTACGCGGTACGCAGAACTCCTCGGCAGGCTACACTTACGCACTTTCTGGTCTTTCGGCCGCCTCTTCTGCGGTAGTCAGTGCGGCAGCTCTTGATGGTGGCGACGGTGGCTGGCCGGTTCTCTTTGGAGGTAATCCTTTCTCTTCCAGTCAGTTGGTTCTTTCCTTTGATGAAGACCAAGCAGGAGATTCTGAACGGTCACACACGACCGAGCAAGTAGCTTATTTAGCATTTGGCGCGACCGCAGGTGCCAGCACTTGTTCTGACGGTATTCAAAACGGCAATGAGACGGGTGTTGATTGTGGCGGCCCCGACTGTGCAGCTTGTCCGACCTGTAGCGATGGCATCCAGAACGGTAACGAGACGGGCGTTGACTGCGGTGGCCCAGACTGTGCAGCTTGTCCCACCTGTAGTGATGGCATCCAGAACGGTAACGAGACGGGCGTCGATTGCGGTGGCCCGGACTGCGCGGCCTGTCCGACCTGTAGCGACGGCATCCAGAACGGCAACGAAACGGGCATTGACTGTGGTGGCCCGGATTGTGCGGCCTGCCCGACCTGTAGCGATGGCATCCAGAACGGCAACGAAACGGGCGTCGATTGTGGTGGCCCGGATTGTGCGGCCTGCCCGACCTGTAGCGATGGCATCCAGAACGGCAACGAAACCGACGTCGATTGTGGCGGCCCCGACTGTGCCGCCTGTCCGACCTGTAGTGATGGCATCCAGAACGGTAACGAAACCGACGTCGATTGTGGTGGCCCGGACTGTGCAGCTTGTCCGACTTGTAGCGATGGCATCCAGAACGGTAACGAAACGGGCGTCGATTGTGGCGGCTCGGATTGTGCGGCTTGTCCGACTTGTAGCGATGGCATCCAGAACGGTAACGAAACGGGCGTCGATTGTGGCGGCTCGGATTGTGCGGCTTGCCCAGTAAACTACTGTGCTTCTAGTGCAAACAGCACCTTCTACGAGCACATTGCTTCCGTCACTATTGCAGGAGTGACGAATACTTCCGGTGATGACAACGGTTATGGTGACTTTACGGGTAATGCGCCGATTCCTTTCTCCGGCACCGTAGCTTTAAGTCTTACACCTGGTTTTGCTGGCAGCTCTTACAATGAGGGGTGGGTCGTATACGTCGACTTTAACGCCGACGGTGATTTCACGGATGCCGGTGAGCGAGCGCTTCAGGTTTCTGGTAGTAGCACGGTTACTGGTAATATTACCGTCCCTGGTGGTTTGTCTGGCACCAGCCGACTACGCATTCAAATGCGTTATAATGCCTTCAACGGTAGCAGTTGTGGCACCTACGCGGAAGGCGAAGTGGAAGACTATACGGTCGTCTTTTCCGGCGGAACTAAGGATGCCGGTGCTGCTGTGGTGCTTAAAGACCAGACGGCACCCTTTATTCCGTTCGGAGCAAGCTTATTCCCGAATCCAGTTAGTGAAGAATTTACGGTGGTAATCCCCGAACTGGACCGTACGGGAGAGTACCACCTCTGGCACATCTTTGATGCGAATGGCCGTGCAGTGACTTCGGGCAATACTTCTGCAGCAACCTTCGCTGCCGGAATGACCGTCTCTGCCCGTGAGTTACCTTCCGGTGTGTACACCTTCCATTTGAATACGCCTTCGCAAAAAATTACCAAGCGCTTCATCGTCAATAGACGATGAGTTTCAGCGCCAGTAGATAAACTGTTTTAGTCAATCTCTCTCTAGTCCATTTTCTG
>JBCDIR010000229.1:0-5470 GCA_038748735.1 Bacteroidota bacterium
TGGCACCGCGATCATCCTTACGGAGAACGGTAGCCTCGTGGAAGGAACCTTGTGGGAATACCGTCTCGAAGGTATCCCAAGGGTTTTCTTCCAACTGCTTGTGTCCTAGTGACAACTTGCGGTTGTTCTTGTCGATGTCGAGGATCATCACGTCGATCTGCTGGCCCACTTTCGTGAACTCGCTCGGGTGGCCGTAGCGCTTCGTCCAAGAGAGGTCGGAAATGTGGATCATACCACCGATACCGTTCTCCAATTCGACGAATACACCGTAAGGGGTGAGGTTTTTGACCTCGCCCGAGTGACGGCTTTCCTTCGGGAACATCTCTTCAATCTTATCCCACGGATCGTCTTGGAGTTGCTTGATCGAGAGGGACATCTTGCGGTCTTCGCGGTCGATGGTAACGACTTTAGCGTCGTGCATTTGACCGAGCTTGAAGTACTCACGTGCGTTGATCGGCTGATTGCTCCAACTCACCTCAGAAACGTGTACCAAACCTTCGACACCCGGCTGGATTTCGAGGAATGCACCGTAATCTTCAATGTTGACGACCTTCCCCTGAATGGTAGAGCCTTCTTCGATTTCAGCGGCCAATACTTCCCAAGGGTGAGGCTGCAATTGCTTCAGACCCAAAGAAATACGCTTCTTGTTCTCGTCGAAGTCGAGTACGGCTACGTTAATCTTCTGGTTCAACTCCAGCACCTCCGATGGGTGGCTGATGCGGCCCCAGCTGATGTCCGTGATGTACAATAAACCGTCAACACCACCCAAGTCGAGAAACGCCCCAAAATCGGTGATATTCTTGACGAGGCCTTCGAGTACCTGACCCCGCTCCAAGCTGGCGATAATCGCTTCGCGCTGTTCGGCTAGGTCGCTCTCAATAAGGGCCTTGTGCGAAACAACGGCGTTCTTGATGGCTTCGTTGATCTTCACAACTTTGAACTCCATGGTCTTACCCACGTAGCTATCGTAGTCGATGATGGGTTTGATGTCAATTTGTGAACCAGGTAGGAAGGTCTCCAAACCACTACAATCCACGATCAACCCGCCTTTCGTCTTACTGATTACCGTACCTTTAATAACGGTACCGTTTTCGTAGCTGTCCTTGATGCTGTCCCAAGCACGCAGGAGCTTCGCCTTACGACGCGAAAGGACCAATTGGCCGCGCGCGTCTTCTTGCTGCTCTACGTAGACTTCTACGGGATCACCTACCCCTAGGTCGGGCATGTCACGGAATTCTGACAAAGGAATCAGACCGTCAGACTTGAAGTTGATGTCGAGTACTACGTCACCGTCATTGATGGCCGTTACGATACCAGAAACGATTTCCATTTCTTGGATAGCCGACATGGACTTATCGAATTCCGCCAGCATCTTGGTACGATCCGCCTCGCTGTACACGTTTTCCGCAGTAGCGTCGATAGACCAATCGAAATCGTCGTGAGCCGTGCCGGTTTCACCCGTTGGTACTTCCACTTGAATCTCTACGTCGTCTTCGTCTTCGTCTTCCGTGGTGGCTGCTTCCGCAGTGTCTTCGGTTTTTGCTTCCGTAGTTTCCTCAGTAGTAACACTTGTTTCTGTGGCCTCTTCCGTAGCTGCTTCAGCTACTACTGCGGTTGCTGCTGCGGGAGTTTCCGTAGCTTCGGGGGCGGTAGTTTCCTCGGCCTTGGCCGTTTCTACTGCTGCGGTCTCTTCAGCGGGTGCCTCTTCGGTAGTAGTAGCTTCTTGTACGGCTTCCACCGCTTCTGCTACCGTTTCTTTAGCTTCTTCGACCACTGCACTCGCCGTTTCGGCTACCGTTTCAGCGGCGGCTTCTACCTTTTCGGTCACGGTTTCGGCGGCTTCTGCCACCTTTTCTTTGACCGTTTCTACTGCTTCGGCAGCTTGCTCAGCAACCGTCTCGGTAGTCTCTGCTACCGTTTCCGTTGCTTGCTCAACGGTTTCCTCCACGGGGGTAGTTTCTTCCGTTGTTTGTTCCTGTTCTTCCAGGTTGTTTTCGTCTAGCATTGAAAGAATGCTTTTAGTGAGTAAATAAATTTGCGGCGCAAAGGTACGCTTTTGTTTTGGCTACTCCAAAAACAATGTGGACAACAAAATTATTCTCCCACCTAAAGACAGTTAGGACTTGCGAATCACCAGGGTAGCTTCTTCATTTTCAAGCACTAAATCAATGAATTGGCGTAAAGCTTCGTATTCTTCACGGACGAAAAAGGCCTCTTTAAACGTTAGTTTTTCGACCACTTGCACCCCTCCATTCATATCGACAAAACGCAGACTGTAACGTCCTTTCCCTTCCGGAAGCGAAAAGTTAATGGACTCGGGTAGCTCTTCGATAGCCAAGCCGTCGGCGAGCGCCAATCGCATAACGTATACCCGTTCGGTAGGCGTGACGAAATCGACGGGCATGAGACGCTCTTCGGATTTGAGTGGATTCTCCGCTTTCCATTTAGAAAGTACGCCCTGTACGTACAGCAATTCCCCTCCGTCTACTACTTGATCGTCGGCGTCTACGGTAGCGCTGATAAGCATACGCTGGTAGTTATCGGCAAAGTTCTCGCAACTCACCGCTGTCATGGCTAAGCCCGTGGTCGTCTCGGCGGCGGTGGCTATCCCTGTTTCTTCCCGAGCAGCTAACCGTAAATTTAATCCCGCGTAATCTTCTACTTTGTACTTCAGTTCACCCTTTAGTTGTCCATCCACGTCGAGGGTCATTTGCAGTTGCGTAGCTGTTTTTTGGGCAGCTTGGGCTTTTAGCGGTACCCACTGAGAACCCTCAGAAGTGATTAGACGCCCCCGGTCATTGAGGTCAGCCGTCGGAAGTAAAGTAGCGGGAACGGCCGTTTGGCTGGCATCTAGTATAAGTTGTTTACCACTGGGTAGATCAACAAAAACCAAGACCTGATTAAACTGAGAGATAGACGGTCTGGTAACCGATAAATAGCCATTCTTACGGGTACTACTCAGTAGGATGTAAGCGGGAATATCTTTGGCCCGGAGCGCACTTAGTAACAGCATATTTATTGCCGCAGAATTAGCCTTATCGCTAGATAATATCTTATTGGCACGCACATCCGGTAAGGAACCGTAATAGCCACTCCATTTAAGCTGATCTTGGACGGCTTCGTATAATTGTATAACCGTTTCGAGTGGGGTAGCTGGTGCGTTCGTCTTTCGATTTGCCCAGGCTTTCACTTCGCGGTTAGGGGATAAATACTGCTCAACGCTAGTCATATCGCGGTAAAGCGTTGACACGTCCTCCCAGCTTTGGGAAAAACTGCGACCACCACCCGGGAAGTTCGTACTAGCCAGTTCAAAATCTACGTGGAAGAGGTAATCATCCGTTTCGGGCGCGAAGGGTTCACGAACTAAACCGGGGACCTCCTGAGCGACCCAACGGTATTTTTTCGTCGAAAAATTGATCGTAGAAGTCCTCCGTTGACTACCACCGCCCGTGTAGCTCGTCGACGGACTCCCGCTAGTGCGGTAAGAGAAAGTGGCACTTCCAGAACCCGTCTCGTTGGTGACATTTTCGGTAAGGTGCTGACTGGCGTAACCCGCCATATCCAGTCGATAATTGAAATATTCGGGTATCGTTGCTTCGTAAAAGGAATAATCCGTAGGAATTTCTTTTTGGAAATACCAGCGAGGCAAATTGAAGGTATAATCTGATTTAATAGTGTATTTCAACTCAATGAGCGAACCCATTTTGACTTGTGGCATAGCTATGTTACAGCGGAACAAGCTTTCGTTGTACCGATCCATAAATATTCCTTCTTTGTCTAGTTTTGTTTCTACTACTTCACCATCCTCTAGGTTATAGGTCATTCCCTTAATGCCAAAAACCTCTTCTCTACTGTTAGAACGAGTTGACTGCTCTAAAAGGATGAGGAAATCTCCGTACTGAATAGCATTTTCCTTGAATACCTTGATGCGCAGGTGGCGTTCTAGTACGTACTGAAATCCAGTCTGCTCCGCGTTAACTTCCATCGACAGTACCCCCTTATCGTAAAGCACTACGGCGGGTGCATCCGGCTGAAGAGGATAATTTTCTAGTTCAATCTCAGCGGACGAAATTTTACCGAATTTGACCTTGTTGACATTGGTAATCTGTGCAGACAGGAAACCAGTACTGCATAGTAGCAGTAAGACAATTATCGAGAAGCGCATAAAAATAATTTTTCTAAGATGACAGGTTTATGAGATGCTATGCCTAGCAACTCTTTGCGTCAACTAAGGTACAATGCACACTACCATTTTCCAAATTTGAATCCTGGTGAAGCTCCAAATTCTTTTGAGTTTGGCAAAGTAGATTTCTTCGGCTAAAGCAACATTTTTGAAAAGTATCCGGAACTTTACATCTTCACCGTCAATTTAAGTAAATAACTATCTTCGCGGCGCAAAACAACTGACCATGTCCCGTTACCTCGTTACTTCTGCCTTACCCTACGCTAATGGGCCCCTTCACTTGGGGCACCTAGCGGGTGCGTACTTGCCAGCTGACATCTACGTGCGCTACCTGCGGGCCATGGGCAAGGACGTGGTGTGGGTGTGCGGCTCAGACGAGCACGGAGCGGCCATTACCATTCGCGCCAAAAAGGAGGGTATTCCGCCCCAGGCCATTATTGACAAATACCATACGCTCAACAAAAGCAGCTTCGAGCGTCTCGGTATTTCCTTCGATCATTATCACCGTACAAGTGCTAAGCTACACCACGAAACCTCACAGGCGTTTTTCCTGAAACTCTACGAACAGGGCGACCAGTTCGAGGTCAAGGAGCAGGAGCAATACTACGACGAGGAATTCGATCAGTTCTTAGCGGATCGCTACATTGTGGGTACCTGCCCGCACTGTGGCCATACGGAAGCCTACGGCGATCAGTGTGAAAACTGTGGTAAAGACCTGTCCCCAACGGAACTGATTGACCCCAAGTCTACGCTGAGCGGAAAAACGCCCGTTTTGCGTAAGACCAAGCACTGGTATTTCCGCCTGGACCAGCACAACGAGTGGTTGACCGAGTGGGTAGAAAAAGGTACCATCGACGGCATACCGCACCACGACCCTACCACCTGGAAAAAGCACGTGACGGGTCAGTGCCTGAGTTGGCTCAAAGCAGGACTACACCCCCGGGCCATCACCCGCGACCTGGACTGGGGTATCCAACTCCCCATCGCAGGCGAGGAAGGTAAAGTGCTCTACGTTTGGTTTGACGCTCCGATTGGCTATATTTCGAGTACTAAGCAGTGGGCGGCCGATCACGGTAAAGACTGGGAGACCTACTGGAAAGACGAGGACACAAAGCTGATTCATTTCATTGGTAAAGATAATATCGTCTTCCACTGTATCATCTTTCCGGCTATGCTCCGCGCCCACGGCGAGTACAATTTGCCCGTCAACGTGCCGGCGAACCAATTCCTAAATTTTGAGGGACAAAAGTTCAGCAAGAGCCGGGGCTGGGGTATTGAACAACACCA
>JBCDIR010000230.1:0-5465 GCA_038748735.1 Bacteroidota bacterium
CCGCTCCACCTGCGCTAGCACGGTAACGTCACCCGGCAGCTCCAGGGATTCACCTTCCGTCACTCCCGGTAGCGTCAAGGTTTCGGCCAGCACTTCGCCACGAATATAGTCGCCAAATTGGTGGACCGCCGTACGAATCTCCGGGTGGTCCTCCAAACGGACGTGGATGCGATCCGTCACCGCAAAGCCGCGGTCTTTGCGGATGTTCTGGATGCGGTTGACCAATTCGCGGGCGGTACCTTCGGCCGCTAGTGCGGGGGTCAGGGTTACGTCCAGCGCAACGGTCAGGCTACCGTCCGTAGCAACTTTCCAGCCGGGGATATCCTCGGTGGTAATAGTGAAGTCTTCGAGGGTGAGGACAAAAGTCTCCTCCCCTACCACCAGTTCGTACTGACCCGTTTTTTCCAGTTGACTAATGTCGTCCTGCGTAAACTGTCCGATGGCTTGGGCCGCGGCTTTCATGTTTTTACCGAGGCGCTTGCCCAAGGTCTTGAAGTTGGGCTTGATGCGCTTTTTCAAAAAGCCATCCTCATCGTAGAGGTAAGCGATTTCTTTGACGTTCACCTCGGCTAAGATCAGTTCCTTAACGGCCTCCACCTGCTGCTCGAAGCCTTCGTCCAGGATGGGGAGTAAGATTTTCTGTAACGGCTGGCGCACGCGAATTTTATCCTTCTTGCGAATACTCAACACCAAGCTAGAAATGCGCTGCGCGTAACTCATGCGCTCTTCTAAGCCGAGGTCGATATACTCCTCTTCCACGGGGGTTAGCAAGGTCAAATGTACCGACTCGTGGCGCAGCGGCGTGTTATTGACCACGGCCTTGTCCCGAATACCGTCCGTCAGGTTTTGGTACAACCAATCCGCAAAGAAAGGCGAAACCGGCGAAATCAACTGCGCCGTGACGGTCAAGCACTGAAAGAGCGTCTCGTAAGCGGCCCGCTTATCCTGACTCATCTCGCCTTTCCAGAAGCGGCGGCGGCACAGGCGTACGTACCAATTACTGAGGTGGTCGTCCACGAACGTTTCGATGGCGCGGCAGGCTTTGGTGGGTTCGTAGTCGGCGTACTGTTTCGTCACCTCCTTCACCAAGCTATTGAGTTTGGAGATAATCCAGCGGTCAATTTCGGGCCGCTTGGCCATCGGCAGCACGTCCATCTCGTTCATGCTCCATTGGTCGATATTGGCGTAAAGCGCAAAGAAGCTGTACGTATTATAGAGCGTACCAAACAACTTGCGACGTACCTCTTCCACCCCAGCACTATCGAATTTGAGATTATCCCAGGGGTCACTATTGGCCATCATGTACCAGCGGGTGGCGTCCGCTCCGTATTTGGGTAGCGTTTCAAATGGGTCCACCGCATTACCGAGGCGCTTGGACATTTTCACGCCGTTCTTGTCCAGTACCAAACCGTTAGATACCACATTCTTAAACGATACGGTATCGTAGCAGAGCGTCGCAATGGCGTGCAGCGTGTAGAACCACCCCCGGGTCTGGTCTACTCCTTCGGCAATAAAATTAGCGGGAAAACTGTGATCAAAAGGCGCTTTGAAGGGCATTTCGTCCCCGGCGGCCAGTTTGTCGTAGTCGAGTCCCCACTGCGCGTAGGGCATAGAACCGGAATCGAACCAGACGTCGATCAAGTCCAGTTCGCGGGTCATGCGTTCGCCGCTATCACTGACCAAAACAACTTCGTCGATGTAGGGACGGTGCAGGTCTTTGGGAGGTGTTTGGCTAAGGCCCAGTGCCTCGTTCGCCTTAGCGATTTCGCGCTCCAACTCGGGAATAGAGCCGATACACTTCTCCGTTTTACCGTCTTCGGTGCGCCAAATCGGGAGTGGAATACCCCAAAAACGCGAGCGACTTAGGTTCCAATCCTGTAAGTTCTCCAACCACTTACCGAAGCGGCCCTCGCCCGTACTGGCGGGTTTCCAGTTGATGGTTTGGTTCAACTCAAACATGCGCTCCCGGTGCTCACCCGCCCGGACGAACCAACTGTCCAAGGGGTAATACAAGACCGGACGGTCCGTGCGCCAACAGTGGGGGTAGGAGTGCAGGTATTTTTCGGAATGGAAGAGCTTATTTTCTTCCTTCAGTTTGATGACAATATCGGCATCCGTAGGACGGTCTTCTTGCTGTCCGTAGTCTTTGACGAAGCGCCCCGCAAAGTCAGTGACCTCCTTCACAAATTGCCCGTGCTTGTCCACTAGCGGTGCAGGATTATCGTTTTCGTCCATGATCACCAGCGGCGGGATGTTATTTTCCTTGGCCACCCGCATATCGTCCGCACCGAAGGTGGGCGCAATGTGTACAATGCCGGTACCGTCCTCCGTACTCACGAAGTCGCCAAGAATGACGCGGAAGGCATCCCCGTCGGGCTGCACGTAAGTGAGCAGTTGCTCGTAGCGCGTTTCGGCCAACTCGGCCCCCGTCATTTCCGCTACGATCTCAATATAAGGATAGGGCTTATTGCCAGGCTTAGCGTCTGCGGGCTGCATGTCTGGCTTCGCTGCGGAGAAGTACGCATTCAACCGATCTTTGGCTAGGATAACTATTGCTGGTTCCTGCGTGTAACGGTTAAAGGTGCGCACCTTGACGTAAGTAATTTTCTTACCCACGGCCAGGGCGGTATTCGACGGTAAAGTCCAGGGCGTGGTGGTCCAGGCCAGAAAGTACTCGTTGTCCTTACCCTGGATTTTGAACTGCGCCACGGCAGAAATGTCGCGGATTTCCTTGTAAGCACCGGGCATATTCAGCTCGTGCGAACTCAGGCCCGTGCCCGCCGCGGGCGAATAGGGTTGAATGGTGTAGCCTTTGTACAGCATCCCTTTGCGGTGGAGGCGCTGGAGGAGGAACCACACCGCCTCAATGTACTCGTTTTCGTAAGTGATGTACGGATGCTCCAAATCGACCCAGTACCCCATTTTACGCGTCAGGTCGTCCCAGATGTCCTTGTAGCGCATGACCGTTTTGCGGCAAGCCTGGTTGTACTCATCAACGGTGATGGTTTTACCAATATCATCCTTCGTGATGCCCAATTCCTTTTCAACGCTCAACTCGATGGGGAGACCGTGCGTGTCCCAACCGCCTTTACGATCCACGCGTTCGCCGAGCAAGGTGTGAAAGCGGCAGAAAATATCCTTGATCGTCCGGGCCATCACGTGGTGAATACCGGGCAGACCGTTGGCCGAAGGTGGCCCCTCATAAAATACGTAGCTGTTTTCAGGATCGCGCTGGGCTACGCTCTTAGCGAAGATGTCACGTTCTTCCCAAAAGCGGAGAATATCTTGGTCAATTTGTGCCAGGTCTAGCTGGTCGTAAGTTTTGTACATTATTTGGTTGTTGACCTGGTCTCGGCTGAGCCGAGAGCCAGGGGTGACGATGGTAATGGAATAACTGTGCGAGCTGTTGTTCTAACGCAAGCCCGCCTCCCTCTACGCTTTACCCAAAGTTTCAACTTGTTGAAACGGTCTCTCTACCTTCTACCAAAAGGCGAGTGTAACGAGCCGGGTCCCTCTACCTAATCATCCATCGGGCCGCAAAATTAAACAAAAAAGCTCCCCTAGAAGACGATCTAGCGGAGCTTTTCAAGCGATAAAACAGCCTAGCTACAGATCGTCAGACGAACTGCTAATAATAATGGCCGGAATTATAGCTTGTAATTGCATAGCGACAAATATAGCAGGATAATTCTAAAAAATCAAGCGTAGGCGGTTAGGGGTGTATTCAATTTATCCCTAGGTTTACCAAACTTTTGGAAGTTTAGCAAACCGTTTTCTTCGGATACTACGACATTTTGAAATGCACCCGCGGTTAGTCCTTTGGAGTAAAACGGTTTTCTCATAAAAATAGAAGGCATCATTTCTAGGTATGTAGTACACTAAAAATCATCCGAAAAGATAGCTGAAACCGCAAAATTTCGCTGCGAAACTTTGCGTTCGTTGCGCCGTTGCGTGAACCCAGCGTTTTATGAGAAAGCCCTTGTTGACTATATTTTGTGCTGGTAACATCCATGCAAATTCCGTAGTTTTGAAACTACATAAAGTTAGTAGCTGTTTAACTATTCAGGCAAAAGTAACTGCGCTATGGAAAATTATATGCAACACATTGAAATAGATACTAAGGTTATGTTTGGTAAACCTGTCATCAAGGGTACTCGAATTACGGTTGAGTTAGTACTCGACGAACTCGGCGCAGGAAAGATGATGGATGATCTACTCGCTGCTCACCCGCGATTAGGTAAGGAAGCGATTTGGGCAGCGCTGAAATTTGCTGCTGATGCCTTGCGAGGTGAACGCTCCTATCCTGTGGCGGTATGAAATTCGTAGCAGACGAGTGAGTTGACGCACAGATTGTCCGTGCACTCAGAGAGCAGTCATATGATGTCACTTACATCGCAGAAATTGATGCTGGAATAACTGATGAAGAAGTATTAGCGTTTGCTAACGAAAATGAAGCTATACTCATTACCAGGGATAAGGACTTCGGTGAGTTGGTATATCGGTCAAAAATGATTCATTCAGGTATTATTCTTAACCGTTTGTATGAGTTAGATGCTAATCAAAAAGTGAAACTTGTACTCTCCGCTATTGAGCAGCATGCTGCTGAACTGATGGGGTCTTTTACCGTTATCCAGCCGGGGCGCATTAGGATTCGTAGCCTGAAATAGCTTATCCCTTCACCCAAGCATACGTCTTACCCGTCCGCTCCCGTGCGTCGCTCACCCGAAGATAATACACCCCAGCTGCTAAGTCTGCCACGGGCAACAAATAAGTCGTATGCCCAATGGGTGCGGCATAGCGCCCTACCTGCCGCCCCTGCGCATCGATAATTTGTAGCGTCCATTGTTCACTACCCGCGTCACCGAGGTAGACGTTGAGGGTTTCCTGTGCTGGGTTGGGGTAGAGGAGTAGGGCCGGACCTTCCGCCGTAGGTTCCACCGCATCCACCAGCCCGCAGTTGGGGACGAGACAGCCCTCGCTGTCGACTTTGAGGAACCACGCGCGCTGACTGGGCGAGGTGAGACCGTTGGGTTCTTTCGTTTGGCCGCTCATGAAGTAGCCGCCGTCGGGGGTGGCCTTCAGGTCGTGGATGGCGTGGTTGTACTGAAGGCTGTCGGCAGGATCGTAGTAGAAGAGGCGGCGGCTCCAGAGGCTGTCCCCAGTGGGGCTGACTTTGGCGAGGTAGCCTAAGCGACCACTAGGTTCCGTATCGGGAAAGCCTACGTTTCCTGCGGCTACGTATCCACTCTCATCTAGTGCTTTTACGATTCGAGTGAAACCGAAAAAAGCAAAACCATTCCAATCCAATTCCGTTTCCCATTCCACTTGCCGCTGCGCGTTGAGTTTGAAGATTAGGCCGCGATTCCATACGGCGTAACGTACGTAAGGATTGGTTTCTTCTAAATAACCACGTGCACTGGCGATAACGAGGCTACCGTCGGCTTCGGCGATGAGGTCATTTGCTC
>JBCDIR010000231.1:0-5437 GCA_038748735.1 Bacteroidota bacterium
CAGTAAGAGCGTATCCCCCGCACAGGTTACCGTATCCGTTTCTACAAAAATAGCGGGTACGAAAACAAATTGCAGACTATCCACCCGTAGACATCCTCCAATCTCCGTCGTATCGACGACTAAGGTATCACTAGTGATGGTGAGCGACTGGTAGATTAGCGTATCGCCGGCACAAGCATCCGTTTCGGCGAAATTGGTTACTATATCATTACTCACCGTCACCCGTAAAGTGTCGCTAGCAATACACCCATTTTCATCAGACACCACTACAATGATGCTCGTATCTTGCTCCGCAGTAAAGACAACACTAGGACAATCTACACAATCCAGGGCTGATGCGGGAAACCAATCATAGGTTAAAAAATGGGTAGGAATGGATAGGTGCAGCGTATCCGTCGCACACAAGGTTACGTCTTCTCCGAGGTCAATGCCTACGGCATCGATAAAGTCAATCGTCATTTCATCCGTTTGTTCTTCACCGCAAATATCGGTGACAGTAAGGCTGTAAGTCCCCTCCTCCACCGTGGTAATGATGGTATCTGTTTCAAGCGTAGACCAGCGATAACTAGCAAAACCTCCGCCTGCGTTTAGGGTAATTACCCCGGCTTCGCAAAGGGTCAGGTTGGGTCCCAGGTCCAGTACTGGCGGCACGTAACAACAGCAACTATCCGCCAAATCGGGGTCCGCACAATCAATAAGACCATCCGCGTCATCGTCCTGGTTGTTATCACAAATTTCCTCGCATAGTTCGATGCAATTCAATTGTAAGAACATTTCATCGTCCACTTCATTTGCGGATGTCGCACTCAAATTAATGTCACCTTGATAAGCGGTCATGGTAGCTGCTACCGCAACTGCGTCCGGTATATCTGAGCTATTCACCGTTAGTTCCTCAATAGTTAAGCAATCATCCGTTACGGTACCATCTAGGTTAGCCCTGATCAGAAATACGTCATTATCTGTGGCGTTGGCAACACCTCCGGTTAAAAAGAGGCTGTTTCCAATTTGAATAAATTCCTGTGAAGAAAATACGGAAAGCGTGTGTTGACTACCTAAGTTGAGCTGTCGGGACCATTGCACATTTCCGTTAAAGTCGATTTTTAACAAAAAGAGATTTGTACTTCCCGTCCGCTCAAACCCGTAGATGAGATAGCCATCCGGCTGAACGATCATCTCGTATCCCACTTCGTTTGAATAGTTGACAATATCAATTTTCTTTGCCCACAGCAGCGCTCCATCGGTAGTCATCCGGTACAAGAATAAATTGGTAGCCGTAGTCGAGGCACCGTCGTCATCTCCGCTGGCTAACACCGTGAAGGCGTCCGCCTGAAGTACCATAGCATACGCATATAAACGTGTACTTTCATTACTAGGTCGGTGCAAAAGCATCGAAAAGTCTTCGTTACCCATCAAATCTGTACAAGAAAAACTTGCTCGGTACCTAGAGGGATTACTAGACGTAGACAGACGACCACTGTGATAAATTTTTCCTTGGTAGTAGATCGATTTCATAAGTGATTCGGGGCCGTTTAGGTGAAGATTTCCGATTAAGTCGTCCACCTGTTCCCCGGTTTCCCGATCGATAACTTGCCAAGCTATATCGTTCCCCTGTCCGGGAAAGGGAGGGTCAATACGATCACCATAAAAAACCACCTGATTAGTCCCCGGTATCTCGACCAGCGTAAAAGAGCGACGATTGATGGGCGATTCACGATACCAACTCATCTGCCCAGTCTCGTAATTGTAACGAAAACAAAAAGCATACAGGCTATTAGTCGTAAATCCGTAACGTCCACTGGCCATAATTCGGCCACCACTGTCCAAGATCATGTCCGTAAACACTACAGGAGCACCTACTTCCGCACGGTATTCACTTACCTTTTCCCCGCTTATAGTGACTTCCAGCAGAGAAAAGAAGTCTTCCCCACTGACGGAAATCATGATATTACCATTCGGTAAAGCCAACAAAGTCGCTCCTGTTTCGTCCACCCCAGTAGCTCCGTAAGTATTCACGAAGCTCGTTTCCCCACAGGTTTCCTCCTCACAAATCACAGTAACCGTTGCTTCGCTGCTACAATTTCCGTCACTCGCTACGAGCGTGACAAAATACACGCCTGGATCACTAAACAGATAGGATACATCCTCTGCGTTGGAGAAGGTCACTTCGTTGACCTGCCAGTTGTAAGCTGTGCTGCCCGTAGAGGTATTCGTAAAATCAACTGTCTCACCCGGCGCGACGGTTAACGTATTAGCCATGAAGGCCGCTTGCGCAGTACAAACTACCTCTACTTCTAACAAAGTAACAGCAAGACAATTCGGATTATTATTAGTCGCTTGCGCTGAAATGGTGAAGCTACCCAAGCTCGAAAAGGTATAAGAAAAGGAAGTACCCCCAGCCTGACCTTCCCCATCAATAGCCCATTCAACCGCGCCTATATTATCGCCGGCGGCCGTAAAAGTTACCGTAGACCCCAGGGAAAAAGGAGCGACAGAGGAAGTAGCAATCTCCAGCGTAATCGGCTCCGTACAGGGCGAAACGCAGCCCAGGGACGTCTGCAAACTCGTCCGCACTTCGTCCAGAAAAAAGTGCATACGGTCACGTTGCCCCTCCGTAAAAGCATCATAGCACGAGAATAAGCTATAATCCATGTAGTTGTTGTACATATCCGGCTGGTCCGTGGAAAAGCCGGACTGAGCGTCCGTGAAACAGCTATTAGGGGCTGCACCACAGGGAAATGCGGCTACGGATTGGTCCGGAGGGGTATCGCAAACACGATCACCATTGGCACTACAATTAGCGTTGAAGCATCCTCCCTCGAAGGTATGTAACAACCCCAAATAGTGTCCTACTTCGTGGGTCAAGACGCTATTATCCGCCGCGTCTTCTCCCAAGTACGACGCCTCCACAACAATGCCGTCGTACGGCTCGCCGTGTGCTCCGGGCAGGTACGCGTAGCCAACAACACCACAATTGGAAAAATCACAGATTTCATTAACGACCCAAATATTGAGGTAGCTAGTGGGGTCGTAGCGACTCAAATTTTTCATCGCTTCGTCTTCGTCCAGCATATTTAACGAAGTGTACTGAGCAGACTGCACTCTTTCAATACCCGTACTCAACGAACCACTGGGGGTACGTTGTGCTAAACAAAAAGAAATCTCCGTATCAACACCTACGCTAGGATTATAAGGTGCCGTATTTCCGTACGATTGATTGAGCAGCTCGACGGCCTGATTAATGCGGGCGTCGGAGATGTTTTCCGCGCCGCCATTGTGAATGACGTGAAAAACAACCGGAATGGTGTAAGGCCCGCTGTTTGATTTTTCGTTGCTGCGCTGCCGCTGGGAGGACTACCATTCGCGCTCGGCAGCGTGTTGCCGATCCGCTATTTTCTTGTTGCTAATCAATAACGCATTCCACATTTTTGTAGTACCACAAAACGCCAGATTCGCAGTAGCGTATATCTGGCGCTGAATAGTAGCAAGCATGCCACCCACTACCAACAATAATAGTAGGCTTATCGCAATGACACGGATTTTCATGAGAGCGCACGTATTTAAAGTTTAGAAAACGATTCAAATAAAGATACTAAAAACAGAAGACTGTCCGCTAACCCGCAGGATAAATCTCCGCCATCATACAACGTGCACTGCCACCACCGTAGGTTTCGATGGTACGCAAATCACTGTACAACAATTGCGTGTGCTTTTCGAGTTGGGTGATTTGTTCCGCTGCCAGCGATTCGTACGCCTGTTGGGACATCACGAGGTAGGGCGTTCCGTCCGTAGCGCTGTTCACCTGAATCATATTTCCCGCAAATGCTTCTAGCTGACTCATGGTGATGGCGACTACTTCTTTTCCGTTCCCCTCCAGGCTCTGAACGATGGAACGTCGTTGTTCCGGATCGGGAATGGAGTCCAGACAAATCACGCAGAAAGAGATACCGAGGGCCATCATGACGTTGGTGTGGTAAATCGGTTCGCCATTGCGGTCCACCGCATCGAAAAGGTGTTGTTCAAAACCAATCGCCTCGACAAATTTCTCCACCAAGTCGTCGTCCGTACGGATACTGCGGCAGGCGTAGGCCACCTGGTGTTCGCGGTCCAGGATGAGGCTGCCCGTTCCTTCGAGGTAACGTTCGGTCGCTTCGTAGATTTCGAGACGAATGTGCTGCTTGTAACCGTATTCTTGCTGCAAACGGTGTACGATGTCCTCGCGGCGTTCCAGGCGGCGCATGGGTGAAAAAACCGGGTAGGTAATCAGCAAACCGTTGGGGTGCGTAGAAAACCAGTTATTGGGGAATACCGCATCGTGTTTGACGGGCTCCGCCGTATCTTCTACCACGATGATGTGGACCCCCACGCTACGCAATTTATCTACGAATACGTCAAATTCCTGACGGGCTCTTTCGCTGATTTCCTCGCTAATCAGCGACTGATCGTTCGTCTGAAAAGAGTTATTCTTGGCCGTCTGGCTATTGAAGCCAAAACGCGCCGGACGCACCATCAAGATGATGTCAGTGGTGGTTGGGTAGGGCATACGTTTTGATTGGTGGTAAAAGGCTGTTTAATTTGGCAGCGGCAAAGCTGAAAAAGTCAGTAGAAATCAAAAAACGTAAAAGGAGGCTGTTCCTGAAATAGGAACAAAAATAGCTTAGTGTATTTTTTACAAGAATAATCTCCTCCGTCTACGTCCCATTCACTACCTTTGATCGATTTTTTGAATAGACTTGTTCTGCTAGGCATGAATGA
The DNA here is from genome assembly GCA_038748735.1 of Bacteroidota bacterium. Taxonomy (GTDB): domain Bacteria; phylum Bacteroidota; class Bacteroidia; order Chitinophagales; family Saprospiraceae; genus Lewinella. The sequence goes on from JBCDIR010000231.1 coordinate 4,753, forward strand.
GCGAAAGTGTAGCAAATTTTATTCTGAATGAGGCAAAAAACGTAGGCATAGCCTTAGCTACGGCGAGGCTTTTTAACGAAATTCAGGAGAAAATCTGCCACTTGCAGCCATTTGAGGTTCTAGCAGAACAAGTCTAATACTAAAGTAAAGTATTATGATCGGTCAACTAACGGATTCGCAATTCAAATTGCACCGAATCTACATCGAATCTTCTCTGCCCAAAGCGCTGGAACCCCTGCGCGAGTTGGCACAAAATATCTGGTGGACCTGGAGCAAAGCTGCCAGTGACCTTTTCCACAGCATTGATAGCGAGCGACTTGTGGCACTTGATTACAATGCCGTTGCGCTCATCGAAGAACTGAGCTTGGAAAAAACGGAGGCCCTTTGCCAAGACAAAGACTTCTTGGCGCGCCTTAAAGCCGTCAACAAAGATTTCCAGGCCTACCTCGGTGCTAAAAAGCAGGCGGGACAACCCAAAATCGCCTATTTCAGCATGGAATACGGCCTGCACATCAGCTTGCGCCTGTACTCCGGTGGTTTGGGCGTACTGGCGGGTGACTACCTCAAAGAAGCCTCCGATAACAATTCGGACCTGGTGGCCATCGGCTTGCTTTACCGCTACGGCTATTTTCGCCAAGCCCTTTCGCTCAACGGCGATCAGATTCACAACTATAACGCCCAAGAA
>JBCDIR010000232.1:0-5433 GCA_038748735.1 Bacteroidota bacterium
CCAGTACGGAGATTAATTTTTTCTGTAGATAGTAAAACATACACGTCCCTTTTTCAAGAAATCAAAAAACCTAAGCTGGCCGATGTTGGATTTTAAAATCCTTTACGGTCATGGATTACCATAGGTAACCAGCAGTTGCCAGGCAACTGTGTATGTTCATGGGAAAACAGATAAGGCTTTTGAAGTCAAGCAAGTACATTTAAAGTCCCGGGGTTCAGGGAGCTTTGTTACCCGTAATGCAGCAGCACGAACGTAAGACAAGGGTTGCCTCACCAAAGGATGAGTAGTCTACCATTGATCACGTCAAATACTAGCCGCATACCACAATTAGGGACACATTTGCGCAAGACACGAATGAACACATTTGTGGCACGGTTTAAGGTAACTGTGGGTAAGTGTAGTTTAATTCATAGTTGATCGGCAAAAAAACAGATAGGATACATAGGGAAACCAATCACATGACAAATATAGGATTATTTATTATTCATGTACCGTTTCTTGCAATTTTCGACCAATTTTAACAAAAAAAGAAGGAAGTAAGGTAGTACTCATTCTCGTGCAGCATCAAAATGGCATTCCCAAACCGAGGTTGTACCCCAGGTTATTGGTCCGTAACTGTTCCCAGTTATTCCACCAGTCGGCTTCGCTTGGATTGAGGGTTTCGCGTGGGAAGGTATTCCGTAGGCGCGCGCCCACGTCGAAGCGGAGGATAAAGTAAGACACGTCGAGTCGGAAGCCCAGCCCGCCCGCAACGGCCAGTTGACGGTAAAAAGGATACTCATTTTCCCCCGCACCACGTTTGAACAAAAACTGAGCACCGGGGCGCTCCTCGTCTGCTTCGAGGGTCCAGATGTTGCCCACGTCTAAGAAGACGGCTCCTTTGAGGTAGAGGAAGATGGGGAAACGATACTCGGCGTTCATTTCTAGTTTGATATTGCCCGTTTGGAACAGTCGGAAGTTGTTTTCTGGGTTGTTGGCCAGTGGGTCTTGGAAACCACCAGGGCCCAAACCACGCTGCGGCCACGCCCGCATGCTATTGGCCCCACCGGCGAACAGTTGCTTGACGTAGGGAACGTCGCCCGTATTACCGTAGGGTACGGCAATACCGAAATGAACGCGGGTAGCGAAGCTGGTAGTAGAACTGGTCGGCTTGAGGTAACGCAGTTCCACCGACGTTTTAGCGTACTGACTGATCTCAATCGTATCGCTACGGTTCGCGGTGAACAGGCGGAAGGTATCCGATTCGCCCGTGGCAAAATTGTACAATTGATTAGCGCCCAACACTTCGGCACCCGCCACTTCCACGTTCCAGTTGAACGAGCTGGTCTGCCCCCGTGCACTCGGGCGTTTGCGCCGATTGTAGTTAAAATCTCGGAAAAGTAAGCTAACGAACAGTTGCCGCCCAAAACTGCGGTCCAGGAAGTCGTTTTCCGCCCGTAGTTGGTCAAAGTCGGGTTCCGTGGAGGGGTTTAAAAGGTTGATCGCAAAGTGGTCAACGTTGAGCGAGCTAAGGTTGGATAGCCGAGCGCGGTAACCATAACTCAGTTGCATAGAATGTAGGCGATACCAGCGCAGAATATTGAGGTAATCGTACTTGGCCAGGAAGCTCGTGGTACTGGTTTTTTTGAATTTGCTGTACAAACTCGGACCCGTTATCCGGCGGTAAACGTTCTTCCACAGGCCGAAATAATCTCGGAAAGAAGGGAGTTGTAAATTGAATTCTGCTCCCAAATCAACCGTATTCCACAGGCTGAGGGTATCGTTGGGGGCTATCTCTCCTCCGGCGCGTAGGCTCGTGCGTAGTAGCTCGGCCCCGCCGAACAAATTGCGGTGTATGAGTACCGGAGAGACCGAGGTGCCAAAGAGGTTGTTCGATAAACTGGAACTGGGTCGATTGGTATAATTTACCTCAAAAGACGCGTCGAATTCCATGAGGTAATTGGGCGTCAACTGAATTTGAAAATTGATAACGTCAGGATAATCCGCATCAAAGTACGGCTTGATCCGCACGAAGCGGAAAATCCCCAGTTCGTCCAGCGCCTGGAAAGTCTTGGTTTCGTTGGTGGTGCGGTACAATTCCCCCGGGCGGAGGGAAATGGCACGCCGCAGGGTGTTGCGGTCAACGACGTAGCCGCGTTCCGATAAGTAAAAGTGCAAGCCCGCAATGGAAGTGTCCCGTACAATGTTCTGGCTGTCGTCGGTATAGTCGGGAAAAACGTCAATTTCTCCGATGAAAAACTGGCGGTGCAGGGAGTCACCGTAGGGTGTTTGGGCATTGATGTAGAGATTGCCCCGCTTGTAATTTTGAAAAGTGTCGATCTGCAAATCAGCAATCTGGGCCGGATAGAACTGGGCGTAGCCGTACTCGCGCAGGTGATTCGTGATGCGTCGTTTTTCAGTACCAAAAAGCTCGAGGTTGAGGGGGGCTCCCGGTTGAAAAACGGACTCGTCCTTGGCATTTTGTAGTAATGCTTCGATCTCCGGGTCGGTACTGGCAAAATTGACACTGTCAATGATGAAGCGTTCTCCCGGGCGTACGAAATAACGGACGCGCATGCGCTGGCGCTTGCCTTCCCGTTGGGGAATGACCTCGCCGTTGAAATAGCCGATGTAGTGCAAATAACGCTCCATATCCGCCACGGTAACGTCCGTGAGGCTGTCACTGTAAATGGCGGGCGGAGCCGCCGTTTTTTCGGTAATACTCTTGCGCCAGAAGCGCCCTAACCAGCCTTTGGGTTCTTTGTTTTGAATCCTAAACCACAGCTTTTCCCGCGAAAAAAAGAGCAGATAGTTGCGATTAGTGCGTTGCTTGTAGAGCGTCTCCAAGTTGTACGTCAGGTCGCCTTTATCCTTCACTTTCCCCTTGATGACCACTTCGTTGTTGACCAGTTCGTACTGCCCGTCTTGCAAATAAGATTTGCGGTTACACCCCGTGAAGAGGCATAGCCCAAGAAGTAGGAGAAATATGTACCTTGTTGTTTGAATCACAGTATCGTGTATGTCACTATCCAAGAATACCTCGAAGTTTGTCAAGTCGTTGCACCAAAAAAAATTTCGACAAAAGTATGATAAATTTATTGCGGAAGGCAGTAAGATGGTACTCGAATTATTGTCGCAATCCCGCTATCCGGTTAGTGAAATATTTGCCGTCCCCGCTTGGCTAGCGACTCACGGTGCGGACCTGACGCAGCGGCGTATTCCGTTTCAGTCTATCAACGAGCGAGAGCTGGCGCAAATTTCCCAATTATCGACCCCGAACCAAGTTTTAGCAATAATTAACAAACCTAACAGTCCGTCAAGTTCGGACGCAATAGCGGACTGGGTGATTTACCTGGACGGATTACAAGATCCGGGCAACGTCGGAACGATTCTCCGTATCGCGGATTGGTTCGCCATCCCGCAGGTTATTTTCGGTCCCGGCACCGTCGATTTGTACAACGCCAAAACGCTGCAAGCGACGATGGGGGCATTCTTACGTGTGGAGTGTGTGGAAGCTAAGCTGGAAACGCTCCTCGCGGCGCAACCCGGTTTAGCCTGCTGGGGGGCTGACATGGGTGGAACAGATATTTTCCAATTGTCCGTTCCTCCGGCGGGTATTTTGGTGATCGGCAACGAAGGGAAGGGCTTACAGCCGGATACCCAGGCAGCCCTGACGGAGACGGTAGCCATTGCTGCACCGCCGGGGAGTGGGGCCGAATCGCTCAACGCAGGGGTAGCGTGTGGTATACTGTGTGCGGCGTTGCGGCGGGGAGAGGTACGCAGCTACTAGAACGGACGAAGCTATTTTTGACGCTAGTCAAAAATAGCTTCGTGAGAGAATGTGGTCGTTACTGGATTCGAACCAGTGACCTCTGCCCTGTCAAGGCAGCGCTCTAAACCAACTGAGCTAAACGACCCAATGTAAAAGGGCTGCAAATCTAATTCTTTTTTTGGTTTTGGCAATGATTTTTGGTTATTTTGAGAACAACATTAGTTAGAAGCAGGTACTTTTACTGAATAAAAAAATTTACGTGTCACTTCCCCAACCTTTACCGCTGGGTATGCAAGATTTTCGCTCTATCGTAGAGGGAGGGTATTTGTACGTGGATAAAACGGTCTATTTGCACCGCCTGCAGCGTTTGGGGAAATATTTCTTTCTCTCGCGTCCGCGTCGTTTTGGGAAATCGCTCAATTTATCGGTCATTGCGGCCCTATACAGGGGGGAACGGGAGCTATTCCGGGGATTGTACATTGAGGACAAGTGGGACTGGAACGTTCGCCACCCCGTTATCCGACTGAACCTGACGGCACTTGGCGTAGAAACGCTAGGATTGGAAGCCGCTTTGGTGCAAGAGTTACACACTTTGGCGGAAGCCAGGGGAATACAACTCACCAAGACCGCTAGTACTCCCTTGTTTCGGGAGTTGATCGAAAAAACGGCCAACGGAGGAAAAGTCGTCGTGCTAATTGACGAATACGATGCGCCCATTATCCAGTATTTGGGCAAAGATTTGGCCCGCGCGATGGCCCACCGCGATAGTCTGCGAGAGTTTTACGCCGTGCTCAAAAAGAGCGATGCCGCTTTAGCCTTCTTATTTATCACGGGAGTCAGTAAGTTTTCCAAGGTGGGGATTTTTTCGGGGATGAATAACCTGACGGATATCACCGGAACACCACAGTTTGCTACCATGTTGGGCTATACGCAAACGGAATTAGAGCAGTATTTCGTGGGGCACATCCAGGCCGCTGCCGAGGCAAAAAAAATGACTACAGAAACGCTGTTAACTCAGTTGCGCGAATGGTACAATGGGTACCGTTTTAATAGCGAGGGGGCAACGGTTTACAATCCGGTGTCGCTACACCTGTTTTTTACGAATCATGCTTTCAATAATTACTGGTTCGAAACGGGAACACCTACTTTTTTGATTGACTTGCTCAAGCAAAACGGACTGTATAAGTTCAACTTAGAACCTAAGACACCGCTAGAATTTGAGAGTTTTGAGTTAGACAATATTCACCCTTACGGCTTATTGTACCAAGCGGGTTATCTCACCATCGACCACGTGGATGAGTTTGGGCTGTATCACTTGGATTACCCCAATTATGAAGTGGAGAACGCCATGCTTGCTTACTTGCTAGAAGCTTTCGGTGGGGTGAGCAAAGGTAGCGGGCAAGTGGTGGCCATTCGCCTAGAGCAAGCCTTGGTAGCCAATGATGTAGAACAAGCCGTACGGATTTTGCAACGGGTGTTTAAAGGTATTCCCTATCCGCTGCACGCCAAGCAATCGGAAAGTTTTTACCACGCCGCTGTACACCTGTTGTTTGCTTACGTGGGCTTGCGCGTACAAAGTGAGGTCTGCACGAGTGATGGCCGGGTAGATTGTGTGGTGGAAACTCCGGACCGTATCTATATTTTTGAATTCCAACTAGATCAAAAACCGGCCCAGGCGCTAG
>JBCDIR010000233.1:0-5428 GCA_038748735.1 Bacteroidota bacterium
ATTTTGACGCTACTCTCAGCATTTATTGACCCTGCCATACCCCTCTGCCGACGATTTAAGATTGATCGGCGTATCTGGGGTAGCCATCCTTCGGTCATCTGTCTCCCCAGGGGCCTCTTTGGGCTAGATGGATGGTCGACTTTTTGAGGACGCCCTAGTTATAATCATAATTGGTCATTTACTCCTGCTGTATCTCTTTTCATAGTTGATGATTCTGATGAATTAATACAAACACTTTTCGAAGAGCTTTCCTCAAATGGTGGTCAGATAATGGTTCCTTTAGATAACTATAAAGGGGAAGGAGATTATGGTTTTGGTAAGAAATTCGGATGGTGTGAAGACAAATATGGTATATCGTGGCAATTTGTTCTTTCTGAATAAATAAGATAAAAACAGAAAACTACTGCCAACACCCGCTACCCATCCATGCTACGCTGACGCTGCGCACGATGCATAGCATCCCGTTGAACAAATTCCACCCCAACTTATGCTCCACAAACAATTGTTTTTCAGTGATTTAGGTTATGAATACCCTCGTCTTTACTTCATTGTTTCACCACAAAAAATGAGGAAGATGAAAGACCAGGAAGGCTACGTTAAAGACCTGTGCGACTGGTTGCGCTTGCGCAATTACAGTGCGCCTGTATTGCCTACTTCAACCCGAATCCACCTCACAAGTTTTCCCAAAGAGAATGGCGCTGAACGAAGCTCTCTCCTCAATTGGTAGTAGTAGTCTCGCGCTCCAGCTGCCACTGTTTGGGGGTCGTGCCGTACTGTTGACGGAAGAGTTTGATGAAGTAAGACGTGCTTCTAAAACCTACTTCTTGACAGACGGCACGAACCGAACGGGCGGGCGTCGTTTGCATAAGCTCGTAGGCTTGGCGCAAACGCTCGCGATTAAGGAAGGCATTGGGGGTAGTGTTGTACCGGGCCTTGAAATAACGGTAGAAGGAAGCCGTGCTCATGCACGACAACTCCGCTAGTTGGGCAACCGAAATATCCTCACTGAGGTGCTGCCGAATGTAGGTGACGATGCGGTCTAGTACGTGCTCTTCACTGGTAACCGAAGGAGCGGACTGTTGCCGTTCTTGCTGTTGCATTAGCAAGGCGCTCACCTCCTTCAGGCCTATTTGCAGCAGCGGATGCGCGCTGCGCTCTGGTAAATTATCGAGAAACGCCACCAGCTTTTCCGTCATCTTGGCATCCAAGCCCACCTCTAAGGCGCCACTCTGGTGCAGTTGTTCGAACAAGCGCTCCCCCGAACCCGTAGCAAGCGCACGCGGCGGGATGAGTTCAAGGGCTTCCTGACGGCCAACGTACAGAATACCCCGCACTTCGCCCGCGTGAAAGATGGGCTCATAAATAGATAAGTACCAATTGTTGAGTACAAAGGCGCTTCCTCGGTAGGTGGCGCCCGTCAATACCGTTTGTGCCACCTTAGAGTGGTGAGGAATGTAAGTCCCAACGGCGCGGCGCTGATCCAGCCCCCGTATGTTCGTCGCAATTCTCACGAAGCCCTGCGGCGTGCGCTGAAAAATCGTCGCTCGGCACTGGGTTTTTTGTTCGATATCGTCCACAAATTGGGTGTCGTAATGCACCGCCTGACGGCCCCAGTACCAGCACGGCAAACGCAGGTCACTGCGCTGGCGCGTCAGTTGATTGACAACTTCCATGTGAAGGTATTCCGTCGGATTAATGGTCAAATCCTCTCTTGCTTGCCAAGCGGATCGCGCCACGGCAATGGCCGCCGTGAGTTGCTGCATCGCTCGCTCCCGCTTGGCGTACAGATAAGTGAGTACATTGTCTTGCGCCGTCGGGCCGTGATCGGCTAACGATGGCTGACCTTGGGTAAGATTAACGGTCAACGGGGCATTAGCGGTAGATACAGGTGCACCAACAGCGCGCAAACGCCGTTCGTACCGAGCCAGGTGCTGCGCTGCTTGCTCAGACGTCCACTGCCCAGTCTGTACCAGTTCGGTTATGGTCTGGTGGTGCAACCGTAGCGCTTCCTCCAACCCCCGCAGCAGTTGTTGCTTCCTGTACTCCGTTTCGGCCATGAAAACACGTCTATTTTATTGGAACAGCGTGAGTGACTTGACAATCGTCTGCGAGACGCCCCAAACTAAGGGAAGCCCTACGAATAACCACGCCAGGATGACCTTTAGGCTGCTGCTTTCATTTTGTGCCATGTTATTTTAATTTTGAAAGTTGATTATATACTGTGATGTTAGACTACCGCGCCCTTGGTCCGAGTATTGGTCAGGGGGAGTTCCTCCTCTTCTTGGTAATGGTATCGCTCCTCTACTGGCTTCACCAGCATGTTGCAAATGAAACCTACGACCAACAGTCCGGCCATGATGTACATGGTAATAGAATACGCCTGCGCTGGGGCCATACCCAGGGATTCGATCTGGTAGGCCCGCAGGTAATTGATGAGTACCGGCCCTAAAATGGCTGCGGCCGACCAAGCCAGTAACAACCGTCCGTGGATGGCACCTACTTGCATGGTCCCGAACATATCCCGTAAGTAAGCCGGAATAGTGGCGAAACCACCTCCGTACATACTCATAATGATACCGAAACACAGCACAAAGAAAACGATGCTACCCGCACTGCCGATGGAGGGAATGGTACAGTACATGACCGCGCCGAGTAGGAAAAATACGTTATAGGTATTCTTCCGCCCGATCCGGTCGGAAAGCGACGACCAGAAAAAACGCCCCAACATATTGAATAGACTCAGTAACCCGACGAAGCCCCCGGCCGCGGCTGCCGAAACGGCCATCTTCTCTCCTACGGTCGCGGCCGAAAACATTTCTTGAATCATCACTGAAGCCTGTCCCAGTACCCCGATACCAGCGGTTACATTGAGCATCAGCACCGCAAAGAGCAGATAAAACTGCGGCGTACGAATGGCGGTGTCAGCGTCTACGTTGGCGGTGGTAATCATCTGTTGCTTACCAGCGTCCTTCTGGGGTGGCGTCCAACCTTCGGGTTTCCAGTTTTTGGCCGGTACTCGCACGGTAAATACCCCGAATAGCATGAAAACGAAGTATACTGCACCCATAATGAGAAAGGTCTGCGCTACGCCCGTCGAAGTGGCTGATTTGAAGGTATTCATCAACGCCACGGATAGCGGCGAGGCAATCATCGCGCCCCCACCGAAACCCATGATCGCCATACCGGTGGCCATACCCGGTCGGTCCGGAAACCACTTGATGAGCGTCGAAACAGGTGAAATATACCCCAGCCCCAATCCAACTCCACCGATCACGCCGTGCCCGAGGTAGACCAGCCAAATTTGGTGCAGGTGAATTCCCAGTGCAGCGACCATAAACCCACCGGAGAAACACAGGGCCGAGGCGAACATAGCCTTGCGAGGACCTACGCGCTCCAGCCATTTACCAAAAATAGCGGCACTGGCTCCCAGTGTAAACAGCGCAATGGAGAAGATCCAGCCCAGCGTGGTAAGTTTCCAGTCTTGCGCCGTACTTTCGGTAATCCCGACGACCTGCGTCATCGGTTTGTTGAACACACTGTACGCGTAAATTTGCCCAATACAAAGGTGAATAGCGAGGGCGGCCGGAGGAACCAACCAGCGGTTGAACCCGGGCTTAGCCACGGAGTGGCTGCGATCAAGGAAGGAAAAAAGTTGCATTCGTTTTGATAGTTAGTTAGGCAATTGGTTTGTATTTTGTTTCGTGGGGACCACTTGTACAAAACTTTGTTCTGCAAAATAACTACATGGTGAAATTTAAAAATGCAATAATTTTATCAAAGGTAAAAATATTTGATAAAAATGTGATATTTTCAGTCTTGCGCGATGTATAATTTTGTGAAAAGCAAGCAAGCGAAACCAAATTAAGCCTATACTGCTATTGGCTGAACAAAATACTGGATTACGTATCACTAAGGTGTTCCGGTGGTAACCTGGGGTGTTCGTTCCGCAGGTAAATGATATTTTAGCCCTGGAAGAACTGCTGTAGATCAAGTTCGCTAAATAAAGCGTCACCCCTAGCGCTCGGCTCAGCCGAGACCAGGTAAATAATAAAAATGAAACTACGTTGTAACACCAATAGCATTCGCCTCCGGTTGCGTCGTTCCGAAATTGCGGACTTGCTGCGCACAGGCGCCGTACGCGAGTCGGTAGCGTTTGGTCCTAAGCAGCTTTTCGCTTATACACTTCGCCTAGCGGACGACGTCGACGCGTTGCAAGCAGCCCAAACGGCGGATGGGATTACGGTGTCTATTCCACGTTCGCTGGGGCAACGCTGGGGCGAATCGGAGCAGGTGGGCTTGGAAACCGAGCAAACCGTAGGCGAAGGCCTGTCGTTACACCTATTAGTAGAAAAGGATTTTCCTTGCTACACCCGTCCCGGCGAAGACAAGGCGGATTTTTTTGGGGAACTGCAATCTAATTCAGAAAAGTGTTGAAAATCAGTATATTATGGTAGAAGATCATCCAAAGCACGAAGACAAGGGGCACGGCATCGTCGTCACCAATACCCCGGGTGCGCAACCGCCCGAGGAATTTACGGGCCTGGAACTGGGCGAACGCAAAGACTACGCAGCGGGGGTGCCGGGTGTAATGGTAGCCTTCAAACACGCCGGTAAGTACATGCGCCCTACCGAAGCCGTGCGGACCATGTACAAGCTCAACCAAAAGGGTGGTTTCGACTGTCCCGGTTGCGCCTGGCCCGATCCGGACGATCACCGCTCCACCTTTGCAGAATACTGCGAAAATGGTATCAAGGCCATCGCGGAAGAAGCACAGCGTAAACGCATTGGAGCGGACTTTTTCCGCCAGCATAGCATCGCCGAAATGCGGCAGTGGAGCGATTTTGAGATTGGCAAAAAAGGCCGGCTCGTGCAGCCCATGCGCCTGCGCACGGGCGCTACGCATTACGAACCCATCGAATGGGCAGAAGCCTTCCAACTCATTGGACAACACCTCAACGCCCTCGACTCTCCCGACGAGGCGATTTTCTACACCTCCGGCCGTACCAGTAACGAAGCGGCGTTTTTATACCAATTGTTCGTGCGCGAATACGGCACTAACAATCTACCGGACTGCTCCAACATGTGCCACGAATCCAGCGGGCAGGGCTTATCCAAGACCGTAGGTATTGGTAAAGGGTCGGTCACCTTACAGGATTTACACGAGGCCGAAGTCATTATGGTTATCGGGCAAAACCCGGGTACGAACCACCCGCGCATGCTCAGCGCACTGGAAAAGTGTAAGGACAACGGCGGCAAAATTATTACCGTCAATCCACTGCCCGAGGCGGGCCTGATTCACTTTGTAAATCCGCAGAAGCCACTTAAAGTCATCGGGCGGGGTACGCCCATTTCGGACATCTTTTTACAGTTGAAAATCGGAAGTGACATCGCCTTACTCAAAGCGCTGATGCTGTTGCTCTGGGAAGCG
>JBCDIR010000234.1:0-5423 GCA_038748735.1 Bacteroidota bacterium
AGACCGAGAAGTTAAGCGTAGTATCAAAGCGACAGCCAAACTCATCTAATACCCAGAAGGTGTAGGCGGCATCCCCGGCATTCTCGGGAGACGCTAGCACGTTGGTGGGGTCACTCACGAGTACCGTTGGGTTATTATCCCAACCCCAGTCAACGAATTGGGGGGTGAAGGTTTCAATATCGGCGTATAAATAGTCTTGAAAGCGAATGGCCCAGCCCGTAAGCCAACCGTTATCTGCTCCGAGATTATCAGTAACTCGTATCGTCCAAGAGCCGTTCAACGGGCAACCGATGAGGTTGTTGTAGCCCTCGTCAGGTGCGTATTCCCCAGCGGGAAAGTAGGTGTCGGTATAGGTATAGGTTGTACCTGGAGCTGGATTAAAACAGTCGCTTGGTACGGTAGTGTACGTATAAGTAGGAGCCAGCGCGTCGAAGTCGCCGAGGGTGCCGTTAGCCGCGCCCATCGTAAATACGTAGGTGTAGGGTATACCCGTAGTGAGACAATTGGACTGCCCATCCACCGGACCACTAGCAAACGGTTCACCAAAGTTAGTACTTGCTGTTCCGTTGGGGTAGTTGAGGATGAAGATATCTGTTCCGTCGGGACAGATGAGTTCGATATCTAAGTCGCCCACGTAGGAGTGCTCTAGGTTGAGGTCTACGGAAATGATGTCAGCTGGTGTCGTTACTACGGCCCCCGGATTAAACTGATTGATGCTGATGGTAGATTCGTAAAAGCCACCCGCACCGTCGGGAATCGGAATCGTATCCGATACAACATTCGGAGGGGCAAAGCTGCCCTGGTTGGGGGTAGTGGTAATATTGGTACCCGCCGTCACATCAACGGAAGAGGTGACCATGATGGTATCGCCGGAGCAAATAGTCTCATCCATATCTCCCACAAACGAAAAGCTGGGATAAGTAGCTACCCGTACGCGCTGGTTAAGAAAGTTGGTATTGGTACAACCAAATTCGTCGGTGATCGTCAACTGAATGACGTAGCCACCCGGTTCGTTAAACACATGGGAGACGTTGGGACCACTGGCCGTGGTATTATCACCAAAGTCCCACTCGAAGGTGCAGTTGGCATCACTATGGTTGTAGATGAGACCATCTTGTGGGTAAAAACCTGTACCACTTAAAATGACCCTATCCCCCGGACAGATGTCAATGTAACCCGTGTCTATGGGCATGACCGTAGGAGTAGAGCTTTGTAGTAACGAATTGATGATTTGGCAATTAGGAACACACTCAATAGCCGCTCCCCAACCCAGATTACCTTCGTCCATGTTGTCCGAGGTGAAAACGATGGTTAAGCAACCACTCGTATTCGCCGCCGAAGCCTGCATAATGAACGGATCGTTGGGGGTTTCAAGAAACACATTGGATAGTTGTGCTGCCGGATCGACGGTATCGGAATCGTAGAAGGCAATCGTTTCACCTTCACCGATGTCGATACTGGAAAAACTCAACCGTATGTTCGTACCCGTTGAATTATCACTGCAAATGGTAAACGTTAGCGATTCGTCCTCGCCGTAGGTCCCGCCACTACCGCCGCTGTCGTAGAAAAAGCCACCGCAAGTATTAACGGAGCCATTCGACATATCGACATTTTGGGCGAAAATCGCAACGGTAAACAGCACTAGAACAAAACAAAAAATAAGACGTAGGGGTGAATGTTGTCCCATGGATGACCTTGTTTATGTAGTTTCGGCGAATGTATTCCACAAGATGCGAAACCATTCGTTGGTTGAGTATCTTTTTCTTTAGGCTCGTCTTCTATCTGGCAAAACAAAGGGGGGAGACTTCAGACGCGTAGCGTCGGGTCTAGCTCTAAACATTGGTCCACAGGAGGGCAAAAACTAGGGCGTAAGATAATCGCCGAGAGAAGTTTGAAATAGTTGCAGCAAAGCAAAAATAGCTAACTTATTCTTTTTTTTCAGTGATTGCCCAAATTTATTTTGACTGTAATAATGGAAATGGTCGCTATTTAACGTATCAGCGTCGTCTGTCCGCGCAGCGTCTCTAGGGTGCCATCTTCGTGTGTGACCGTTACCACCCAGACGTATACGCCCGGACTCATGGGTTCTCCCCGGAAGGAACCATCCCAACCCACGTTTAGCGTATTTACTTCGTGAGGAGTGGGATTGTCGTAGAGTAGCTCCCCCCAGCGGTCGTAGACTTGGAAGTGCTCTACCGTCGTACCCACACGGCCGTGTACGACCAGCACATCATTGGGTCCGGTGCCGTCTCCCGGGGTGAAGCCCGTAGGGACTAAGACTAGTTTGGGTTTTAGGACATTTAGTCGAATGCTAGCCTCCGCTTCACAACCCATATCGTCAACAACGAGTACGCGATAATCAATCGTAAATTCGGGCTGAGCGAAAGGATTCGGGCAATCCAAGCAGCTTAGTGTTCCTGGGTAAGGTTCGCTCCAAAACACGTCCCAATCGCCTTGCGCATTGATAACCCCAACGCCCAGTTGCCGATTTTCGCCGAAGGTAAGCGTTAGCTCGTCTTCCGTGTTCAAGATCAGGGCGGGTGGCTCCGAGATGGTCGTATTAGTTTGGAACACACAACCTTCATTGTCTTCGATAAATAAGGTGTAATCGCCCGCATCCAGACCCAAAAATTGGCTGGACGTACTAAAGTTAATGCCGTCTAGGCTGTACCGAAACGGCGCAGACCCTCCGCTAACGACTACGGATAATCGACCATTTTCATCCCCGAAACAATCTACCCCCTGGGGCGTAGCCACGGCGGTTATGGCTGCGGGTTGGTCGAGCATTACACTTTGAGTAAGCTGACATCCGTTCGCATCCTCCAGGGTGATCGCGTAGGTACCCGCCGTCAAGTTTTGACGGTTATCCGTGGTGATCAAATCCGGCCAAGTGAAGGTGTAATCCGGCACGCCTCCCGTAGCGGTAAGGCTAACCGCACCCGACACGCCACCGAAGCACTCCACGTCGGTAGTCGCAGCACTAAAGTTGAGGGGGGGCGGATCGTTGAGCGTAATGGTACTGTCCTGGGCACAGCCTTCGGAGTCGGTCGCCGTCAGGACGTAAGTGCCGGCGGGCAAATCGGTCACCACATTACCCGTAGCACCAATGGGTGACCACGTAAAGTCGGTTACGGTTCCATTAGGGCCCTCGGCGCTGGTCACCGTAATCGTGCCATCACTGCCTAAGGAACAGCTTGGGTCTTGTTGCTCAATTTCTATTTGAATCCCTTCCGAGTCTGGTAAGGTTCTCGTTTGGGTGGAGGAGCAGCCTGCCGTGTCCGTTATCGTTACGCTGTAAGTGCCCGCCGGCACGCCAATTACCGTGAGGCTATCGCTGCCATTGAACCATTCGATTTGGTAATCGGCAGAACTGTTTGCTTGCCCACCAGAAAAGTTATTGACCCCAAGGTTCCCATCACTCCCGCCCGCGCAAGTGGGGCTAGCGATGATGAAGTTGAAACTCACGGAATCCGCTTCCACTACCTCAATACTTGCCGTGGCAGTACAGTTGGCCGCGTCCGTAGCGGTAAAGGACAATGGACCGGGGGCAAGGTTACTGGCCGTCAAGCCACTGAGTGTAGGGTTACTCCAGGCAAAGCCTAGTGCGCCCGTTCCGCCACTAGCGGCAGCAACCACGCTTCCTTCGTTTTCACCAAAACAGGAGACGTTATCTTGCGTCAAACTCACCAGGATAGTATCAGGAGCGCTGATGGTAAAAGCGTTACTAACGAAACAAGCGTCATCTGCCGTGAGGGTATAGGTATAGTTGTCGGGCGCAAGGTCCTCTATCAATAGCGTGGGACCGCTACCCGTAGCCGCACGTTGGTCGCCGTTGGTATTAACAACGAGTAGATCATAAGGCGCATTTCCGCTACTGATCGTGATGGTTAGGGAGCCGTCGTTGCTATCGTAGCAGGTCCAATCTTGCACGTCTGCCGTCAGGTTGAGACCACAAAAAGTACTCGTACAGGTCGTGCTACCAACGGGGGCGGCACACCCGCCACTCGTGAGTACTAGCCGGACTTCGACAGTTCTTTGATCTCCATTATTGAGGTTCTCAATCGCAACTGTTAAGTCAGTAGTAGCGATCCAAGGACCCGGAACACCGTCGGTGATGATGCGGTATTCGTAGTCTGTAAAACCTGCGATTTCTTCCCAGGAGAAGCGCAGCGTACTCCCTTCTTCGGTACAGCTTACCTGGGGCGTCGGTAAATCTTGGTTGAAACTAACGCTAACGGTATCCTGTACGGAACAACCGTAGCAGTCGGTCACGGTCAGGATATAGTCACCCGCCTGTGAAGGGGTGATGGTGGCGGTAGGGCTGTTAATTTCGTCCGCGTCGAAGTCCGCGGTGGGCGACCAGACGTAGTTGAATTCGTTGGCGGTATTAAAGCTGATGGACCAGTGCTGCAACTCGCCGAAAAAGTTGGTGCCCGCATTATCCGTCACGAGCAGGGTCCAACTACCATTAATGTCCGTACCGCTGAAATCCGCCCACTGATCGCCGTCGGGGGCGAAAGTGCCCGTGTAGGGTTCTGCACCACTAATGGGAGCTGCAATGGGTACGAAACAGGTCGATACCATGTTCATGCCCGCCAGTGTTCCCCGGTTGACCAGGGGAATAACGACACCGTTGGGGGCCTCCAGCCGAAATTCGAGGTCACTCAAATCATCAGTCGTGAAATCTATACAAACCGCTTCTATTTGGGTCGTGAAGTTATCTAAGGTCAGGGGCTTGATGTTGTTGATCTGTAAGGTACTGCGGTAGGCTTGGGCGTCGGTCGGGTGGTTGGCTGCCCCCAATTCGTACTTGGGAAAACGTTCAAAAACCACCGGAAAGCTACTCGTATTATTCACCCGACCGTCCAGCATAATACTGTCACCGGGGCAGATGCTGAAATCGGGTATTTCGTTGAGGTCGATCTCGCAAGTTAGGCAAGCGGGATGCGTTTCGGGTAGAATTTCTACCAACAGCGTAGTGTCAAACCGACAGCCAAACTCATTTTCTGTCCAGAAGGTATATTCACCCGCACCTGCGTTGGGGGGCGTGGCTACTAGGCAGTTCTGGTCGGCAGTGGTGACCGTCGGGCAATTTTCCCAGCCCCAGTCGGTGAAAGCGGGTGTGAAGGCTTCGCTTTGCGCAAATAATTCGTCGCTAAAATCTATGCCCCAACCCATGATCCAGCCGTTGTCTTTGGCGACTTCGTCCGTGACTTGGATGGTCCATGCACCGTTCAGTGGACAGCCTACTAGGTTGTCGAAAGGTTCTAGTGGAAGGTACGTACCGGAAGGAAGTTGATTATCAGAATAGGTGTAGGTGTCAAAGGGAGCATAATTACTCGGTACCGTGGTGTAATTTACGTCGGGAGCGGGTAAGCTGTTAGTGACAGTAGCTGCTGCGCCAGTTGCAAAAGTGTAAAGAA
>JBCDIR010000235.1:0-5421 GCA_038748735.1 Bacteroidota bacterium
GGCACCATCACTGGAAAAATAGAGTTCCTCCTCGTAGTCGAGTACGCGGCGGCCGTTCTTATCCCGCATCGTGGCTTCGATTAAATAATTTCCGTTGGCCAGTTTCTGACTCGTCAGGGCAATGTGGTCGGCCTTGTCGGCTGGTTGGTATTCGTAAGTAAGCACGAGGGTATCCGTAGCCACCAGTCGATCTTCCTGATACGCCAGCGCAATAAGTTCGTTCGGCCCCTCCGCAAATTGAATATCCCAGTTGAGACCCGCCGCTGGCAATTCGCCCAGGACGCGCTCCTTTTGCGCTAAGCGTTGCCCATTATGCACCAGTGCTACGGCTGGACAATTGCTGTAAACGCTAATGTTTCTCGCCTTACCTTCCGGCCCACGACGGTGCGTCCAGGAGTGGGATTTGATGTAGGCGAAGAGATCATCGCTCCAGTAACTTTTGAAGACGTAATAGGCGTCTTTGGGTTGTCCGCTACGGTCCAGCAAGCCCTTTTGGTTGAGGTAGGGAATCGCATTTTGGGGGCGGAGCGGCGTACCAAAATCCTTGAAGGCCCACTGCGCATTACCCGCGAAATCAGCTTGCGTTTCCGTCACGCTGAGGTAGTGGTCGAAGAGGTCAACGATGTACGTTTCGGTCCAATCGCCACTTTTGGCCACGTTTTTAACGTTTACCTGGTTGGCTACTTCGGCCCAGTCGTCGTCACTCAGCCCACCTTCTCCCGTGATCGGATTTTCCGTATGCCGCCCTACGTGACTGGACCCACCGTATTCCATGTGGAGGAAACGTGGGTACTTTTGCTGATTTTGTGCTAGCGTATTCTGGTAATTGGTGTAAACACCCGCGTACCAACCCGACCAGATGGAGGGCGAGAACACGTCCACCAAGTCGGCCCCGGCGTAGTATTTCCGAATGGCCGTTAAGCGGCCCGGATCTTCCGCGTGGGCTAAGTCGTTGAGCTGGGTTAGAAAGCGATTGAGCCTAGCTTCATCGTCTCCGTTCTCGAAGTCGGGGAGCCAGTAGATTTCGTTTCCTAACGACCAGAAGAAGATGCTGGGATGGTTATAATTTTGTCGTATCTGTTCGCGCAGCAAACGCTCGGTATTGGCTTGCCAGTCAGCAGTGCCCATTCCGCCCCGACACCAGGGCAGTTCGTCCCAAACGATGAGTCCTAGCTCATCACAGGCGCGGTACACTTCGGGGTCCTGGGGGTAATGCCCCAAACGAACGAAGTTGGCCCCCATCGCTTTGATCTGCTCCATGTCCTGACGGTGCAGGTGATTGGGCATAGCGGCACCGTAACCCGCGTGTTCTTCGTGTCGGTGGGTCCCCCGTAGCAACAAGCGTTCCCCGTTCAGGTAAAAAGCACCGTAGGGTTCAAAATGATACCAGCGGTAACCGACGGTCTCCGTCTGCTCGTCTACGAGCGTCCCCGCCCGGTAAAGCTGTACCACGAGTTGGTATAACTGGGGTAAAACTGGCGACCACAGGCGAGGGTTTTTCAGCACCGGCAGGGGAAACGAATTCCCCAGTACCTCTCTAGCCAGCGTATCGTGCGTTAGGATGGTAGCACCGGAATTGGGTTCTATCAACCGGCTTTTAATCGTGTATTCCTCACGGATAGCTGCGGGGTCATTAACGGTAATTTCCAAGTGCGTTTGCGCTTGCTTTTCGCTCACTTCGGGCGTACGAATAGCGATTCGAGACAGATGTACGGCCGGCACCACTTCGAGCCAAACATCCCGAACAATGCCGCCGTAAATAAAAAAATCCGCTTTTTGCGAGGGAATGACGTCAGGATTGTAGCCGTTGTCGACCCGAACGGCAATGGTGTTTTCTTCGTTTTGTTTGATGTAATCAGTGATATCTATCCTAAAGCCGACGTAGCCGCCGACGTGTCCTCCCGCGCGCTGCCCGTTGACGTACACATCGGTACTCACGTTCGCCCCTTCGAAGTAGAGTATCCGCCGCGCATCCCCTACGTCACCAAACACTACTTTTTTACGGTACCAACCCGCATCCCGACGGTAGCCAGGTACTAGGTCCAGCGCGTCCCACTGGTTCCAAGTGTGCGGAAGTTCCACGGTTTGCCAGCTCGCTTGCGCGGATAAAGCCGCCACCTCCTTTACATTATTAGGTAAGTATTCCCAATCTTGGTTGAAATTTTCGGTATTTCTTTTCTCCAACGGTAGCAATATGGTTCCCAAACTACTACTGGAGAGTAGATAAAACAGCCCGCACAGTACGACCAGAAGGACGAGTTTAACTTTCATTCCACTAGCCATTTTCTTGGAGTCGACTCCTGCGTAAAGCCTCTACGTAGTAATAATCCGCATAAATGATGGGAGCATCCATTTCAAATTTTCCAGGAATACTACCGACGCTATGCTGCAAAAAGAAGGGCGCGACACCACATTGGTATTTGTCTTGCGCCAAGCTGGTCAGCACACCATTGGCCCACTGCCGATACTGGCTGGCGTTGGCGGGGTCGTACTCACTTAATTCAAAGAGTCCCGAAGCGGCAATAGTAGCCGCCGACACATCCCGAGGTTCGTTGGGAATGTTGGGCGCATCGAAATCCCAGTACGGGATTAGATCATCGGGAAGGTTCGAGTGCGTAAAAATAAACTGAGCGATTTTTTTTGCTTGCGCTAAAAATTCTGGTTGCTGGGTGTAACGGTAAGCGACGGTATAACCGTACAAGCCCCAGGCCTGTCCACGACTCCAGGCCGACTCGTGGTCGTAGCCTTGGTGCGTGTTTTTCTTAACAACTGCTCCGGTGAGCGTATCGTAGGACAATACGTGATAAGAACTATTGTCCGGTCGGAAGTGGTTTTTCAAGGTGGTAAATGCGTGCTGGGTAGCTAGGTGGTAGTAGCTAGAATCACCCGTTAGCCGCGTAGCCTCGTAGAGCATCTCCAGGTTCATCATATTGTCGATGATAACGGGGAAATCCCACAGGTGCTCGTGGTGGTCCCAGGAGCGAATGGCACCTACGGTGGGGTTGAAACGAGTACTTAGGGTATTGGCCGCCGTCACGATGACGTCCTGGTACGCTTCGTCCTTAGTGATGCGCCAGGCTTGGCCGTAGCTGCAATGCACTTTGAATCCTAGGTCGTGCGTCCCACTGTCCCATTTTTCTTTTTCTACGAAAGTTTGCCAGGTTTCGGCGGCTTGGCGAATTTTTTCCTCTTTGCTGTAATCGTACAATTGCCACAACAAGCCCGGAAAAAAACCACTGGTCCAGCTTTTGGAGGGAGTCCCTTTTAGTTCGCCATTCTCGACGGTGCGGGGGATGAGTGTCGAATCTACCACAAGCTGCGGCAAATAGGCCAGCATCTGCGTGGATAGTACTTGCAAACGGTCTTGCTCCTCCACCGCTGGTGGCGGAACTGCGTTAGCAGAGACCTCTCCCGTCGCCGATTGGCATGCGTTGAGTAATACCACACAAAGTGTGAGTACAAAGAATTGTGATTTTTTCATAATCAGACAGCTATCGGCAAATCGACTTATAAGGTAGGCAGGCAGCGTACTGGCGTACACCACCTGCCTGATTTTATTGGACTTTTCTACTTAGACACGACCACTCGCGTGGACATTTGTCCTTCTTCCGTGCGTAGATACACGATGTACATGCCCGACTTAATCGCGTCGCTGGGTGCCCAGTCAAACTGATGCGTTCCGTTCATCAGGAATCCATCGTGGAGGTTGACCAGTTGACGTCCCATGAGGTCGTAAACGGACAAAGCAACTCGCCCTGACTCACTCGTCGTAAAGGACAAGGTACTGGTGGCAGACACCGGATTGGGCGCTACTGCTAATGCCAAGGCAGCGTTCACGTTTAGTTCATTGATATCGTTAAGCAAATCTTCGCAGGTGTCAACGGCACCGATGGGGCCGCCATCCAAGCCCGCCGTAGCGGACATAGCGGAGGGGGCGTAACAAGGCGAGAAACTCGAAAAGTCGAACAAATTGCCCGAATCAAAGGCTGTACCCGCTACTACTTGATCTTCCACAATGAAATCAAACATATCCGTAGCTTCTGGATTATCGTACAGGTCAATGACGTACTGTAGAATACTAGTTGGTACACTTTCCAACTCCAGGACTTCGCTAAAGAAGGCATCGCTGGCAGCAGCGCCGAGGTTGTCCATCACTAGGTCAGAGAGTACGCCCGGTGCGCTTACGGTATCGTTAGACGCCCAGTAGTTGGTGACGTCTTCGGTCCAGAAGATGTTGTTGGCCGCAATCTCCAAGTTGGTGTCTTCCAGCAGCGTATCAATCGTAATGACTTTGTGCAAATCATTATCCGGTTGCGTTTGCTCATTGGTGTATACCGGACTAGAACCTAACATGATAGGGTTCATGAATACGTTATTCGTAATCTTGGCGTTCCGCACCCGTCCCAACTGAATGTGACCGTGACGACCGATCGTATTGAAACTCGTACAGTGGTCAATTTCGATGTAGTTATGTGGTGCGGTACCCCCCTGGCTACGGAAGAAGCGATCCTGAATATTGTGAACGATTACGTTGTGCATGATGAGCGTATCCAGCGCAAAATCGCGCGCGTCGATACCCCGACCGTTACCTTGAATGATGCGGCGGTTACCACCGTTACGCAGTACGGTATTTTCTACGTACATCTTAACGCCGTTGGCCCGTAGCTGTAAGAAGCCGCCCCGGTCTTTTTCGATGATACAGTCCTGTACGATAATCCGCGAATTCTCGCCCAGTATCCGCATTTTACCCCAGTCGTGCTGCTCCAGCGCACCTTTCTCTCCAGAGATGATCCAGATATTGCGGAAGGTCACGTCCCCTTCGGAGCGCATAATGTCCTGAAAGTCACCACTGGCGTTCGGTACGCGGGTGATGATGGCTTTGTTGTCCGTGTCCGTCAAGTCAGCAGCTTCTATTTGCAGCGGCCATTCGGGTTTGTTAACAATGCGGCCACTACTGATGTAGACACCACCGTTTTGCAATTGGTAGACCGTGTTGTTATCCACACGTTCACCGGTAGCGGTGGTATCGCCCATGATGGTCTGGAAGATGTCCGTGGGGTTCATCGGGTCCGTAGTCACTGGTACTATTCGTTGTGCTTGTAACGTAGTTGCCCCCAGTAAAAAAATGGATAGAATGGTAAATAGATAACATTTTTGCATAGCAAATTAATTTGATTTAGTCAATGATGAGTAGTTACTATCGAGCGCTGCTACAGCTTATACTGCAGTCCAATACTTCCCGTAAACCCATAATTTTCGATGGTATTGAGGAAATTCGGATTACGCGTGAAAGAAATATCTTGTTGGTTAGTCAAGTTATTGAGGTTCAGAAAGACGGTCCAGTGGTCGCCAATCCGTTGTTTGCAGGAAGCATCCCACCGCCAGAAGTCGGCCGTGAAGGTGTCAAAGTCTTTGTTGACC
>JBCDIR010000236.1:0-5416 GCA_038748735.1 Bacteroidota bacterium
GAGTGTGGCCGACGTAGCGCTAGGTACATCCGTAGAAGTTCCGACCATCGACGGCAAAGTGAAAATAAAAATCCCGGCGGGTACGCAATCCGGCAAAATTTTCCGTTTAAAGGGTAAAGGTTTGTCCAACGTACAAGACTACGGCCAGGGAGACCAGCTGATTCACGTCAATGTCTGGACGCCCAAAAAGTTGTCAGACGAAGAACGCCGGATAATGGAACAACTCCAGGACAGCCCTAACTTCAAGCCTCAACCTGGCAAATCCGACCGCGGCTTCTTTGACCGGATGCGGGACTATTTCAAGGGGGAATGATCCAGCGGTGAGTGGCGAGTAGTGAATAGTACTCACCACTCACTACTCGTTACTCACAACTAAAAACACCTATGCGAATAGCACTTTTCTACATCGCACTTGCGGGGCTTTTACTGACAGCCTGTGGGCCAAGTTATGTGTTTGAGGAACGCCTGGAGGTAGCTGACGTAGGTTGGGCGTACGCAGACAGTTTAGTCACCGAGTTTACCGTTACGGATACCGTTTCTTTGCACAACCTGCACCTTACCGTCGACCATACGGATGGATTTCCGTACCAGAATTTCTACGTACTCATCCACACGACCTTTCCCGACGGACAACGACGTAGCGAACAGGTATCGCTAGAACTAGCGGGTAAAGGCGGCGTTTGGTTGGGCGACTGTTCGGGGGCCGAATGCCACTTGTCCATTCCGATTCAAAAAGAGGTGTTCTTTGCACAGACGGGGCCCTACCGTGTAGTCATCCAACAGCACAGCCGCCGCAATCCGTTGCCGGAAGTACGTTCAGTTGGTTTGGCTTTGGAGCAGACCGCTGCTAAACGATAAAGTAGAGCATCAAAATCACGGATAGCGCGACTAGCGAAAGCAAGCCCGTCATTACCGTCCACGTTCTTAAAGTTTGGGCTTCGTTCATCCCCAGATATTCCTTGACCAACCAAAAACCGCTGTCGTTTAGGTGGGAGCAAGTACTAGCTCCCGCTGCTATGCTCAGTACGACGAGGGCCAGTTGTGCAGTGGATAACGCTAACTCCGGTAAGGCCGGGGCGAGCAAACCAGCCGCCGTAATCATGGCTACCGTCGCCGAGCCTTGCAACAGACGCACCAAAGCCGCTAGCACAAACGCCAAAAGCACGGGCAGCGCGGTATAGGTCAGTAGCGTTTCGGCCAGTAGTTTCCCCGTACCGCTTTCCACCAACATTTGCTTGTAAACCCCGCCCGCCCCCGTAATGAGGATGATGGTCCCGGCGGGCAAGAGTGCTTTTCCCGCGAGCTGTTGCAATTCTGCCGTGCTCACGCCCCGACGAACGCCCAAAAAGTACAGCGCCATACAACAGGACAGCAACAAACTCACGTAGGGGTGTCCTACAAACACGATGGCATCCAATAGCCAGTGTTCTGCCCAGACCCCAGCCTCGACTTGCATTTTTGTCAACGTATGCCCTAAAATGAGCACAATCGGCGCAAAAATCAGACTTAGAATCAGGCCAACGGGTGGTAGAGACCTTGACGCAATTGCGGGAACAGCCGTGGCAGGCGCAGGTACGAAATGGCGATCTCCCGCGCGGCGACCAAACCACAAACCTGCCAGTCCTACCGAAGGAATGCCAACTACGAAACCCAATCCAATCACCCAACCCAAGTCTGCTTGAACGATATCAGCCACGGCGATGGGTCCGGGAGTCGGTGGAATAAAAGCGTGCGTAGCGGCCAAACCGGCCAAGAGTGGCAGCGCGTAGTGCAGTAAAGATTTCCCCGTCTTGCGCCCCAGCGCATAAACCAGTGGCATGAGTAAAATGAACGCCACGTCAAAAAAAACGGGAATAGCGATAAAGAAGCCCGTCAGTGCAAAGGCTAAAGGAGCACGCTCCTCCCCCATCCTCTTCAGGAGAAATTGGGCCAGTGCCTGACTGCCGCCCGAATGCTCCAAGATACCACCGAGTATAGCACCTAACCCGACAATGGTAGCCACGAATGCCAAAGTTCCCCCCATCCCCTTGGTGATGTTCTCAATCACGAGTGTAGGTGACATACCTGCCCCCAGGCCAAAGGCAATACTGGCGAGCAACAAGGCCAAAAAAGCGTGCAGCCGAAAATAAAGTACCAAAACAAGCAGTAAAACAATACTTCCTAGCAAGGCGGCGAGTAATTCAGTAGGCATAAATGCGATGATCTGGTGGTGGGTAGCAAATGAAAAATTGAGCGTAAATATGGCTAAATCACCAATAAATAGCATAGCTGAGAACAAATATCATTCACGCTCCATAAATGGCCCTACGTAGAAAATCACCTCATCACCACACAAAAACCCCAAAAAATAGACTTTCAACACAGATATGTTGGCCACTTATTATTTTGACAAAAGAAAAAAAGGCAAGGACCGTAACCCGTTCGTGACTTTTTATTTTAACCTCGTCTTAACAGTATCCTACCCATAAACATGCCTTTACTTGTACTTCAAACGGGCGTTTCTGCCCATTAGACGTATCACATTTTCATTCATCGAGCTGTACGCTAAGCAGCAATTAGCGCTTATTGCTTAGGCAATAGGACTGTAATTCCCGTGTCCAAAACTAGCACTTTAGGCTTATCCCATTAGGGAGTAGCCCTGATTTTATATTGCTCAAATCGAGCATCAAAATGGTACCGAATTCGAAGTCACACAAGATGTCCGAGTGCGGTATGCCCTCAAAACTTTACTAAAACTAATTTCTCCACAACATGGAACATTTACAAACAAGCCTTTCTACTTTTCTCAACACCATTAGTGAACACTTGCCCGGCGTAGTCGGTGCACTAGTGGTTTTTCTGATTGGCTCCTTAGTTGCCTACGGCGTCAGTCGTTTAGTCGGCAAATTATTAGCCCGCACCCAACTCGACAACCGTCTTTTTGGCGGTGCAGGGTCCAGTGTCAGCCCCGAGCGTTTTATCGCCAAACTGGTGTACTATTTAGTGATGATTATAGTGCTACTGGTGGTACTAGAGATGCTGGGCGTCAGTCAGGTGTTGGACCCCCTCAAAAATATGGTCGACAAGTTTTTCGCCTTCATTCCTAACCTCATCGGGGCGGGTCTCATCGGCTTTATTGGCTGGATGATTGCCAACTTTGTCTCCGACCTCGTCGGCGTGGGGGGCAGTGCCATCAACGCTTTTGGCGATCGCGTAGGTATATCCGCCAGTAGCGCGAATATTGACTTGGTGGGTATATTGAAAAAGGTCGTTTTCATCATCATCTTCGTCCCGATCCTCATTGCTGCGCTGGACACCCTCGGTATCAAGACGATTTCCGAACCCGCTACGGCCATGCTGAATGACTTTATGAACGCCATTCCCAAAATCTTTGCCGCGATCATCATCATCGGTGTTTTCTATTTCGTGGGGCGTTTCGTGACGGGCCTTGTCCGCGATTTACTCCAGGGAATGGGTGTCGATCAAATGGCGGCCAACCTCAACCTCAGCAGCATGTTAGGTACGACCCAGGTCGCTAGCCTGTTAGCCAATACCGCCTTCTTCTTCATTATGTTCTTTGGTCTCATTACGGGCTTAGAGAAACTAGAATTCACCCAACTCAACGAGATGTTAACCGAAGTTCTCAGTCTAGCGGGGCGGATTTTCTTCGGCCTCCTGTTGATGGTACTGGGCAACTATTTGGCCAATATCGCCTATGATACTATCGGTAAAAGTGAAGATGGACAGTTTCTGGCCAGCATTGCCCGCTTCGCTATCTTAGGACTCTTCCTCGGCATTTCCCTCAACCAAATGGGTATCGCCGATAACATTGTCAACCTCGCTTTTGGCCTCACCTTGGGTGCTATTGCGGTAGCGACTGCGCTGGCCTTCGGCCTCGGTGGACGCGAAGCTGCGGGTAAGCAAATGGAGCATATCTTACGTAAGTTCCGTAAAGAGTAGACCTAGTGCTCTGTCAAGTCTCAATAAAGGAGTAATCTGTGGCATCTTTTGCGCCCACTCTTCGTTAGAGAACCCCTTACGTAGCTTAGGCTAGCGCCTGCCGCACTACGCGGTATGCGCGGGAACCTCTGCCTTGATTGGCCACAAAATCTGCTGATACCTCACCCCTTCTTTCAAACTTGACAGAGCACTAGTTATTTAGCTGGTCACTAGCGTGAATCAGGAATAGAAAAGGTCATTTGTGTTTTGATGAAAAATACTAGTTGCAAACGCATCGGGTCAACCAAAGGAAAATTGCATTTTTCGGTTGGCCCGGTGGCTTTTTCGTGATAAAGTTATACCTCTTTGGGTAGAAGATCATCTACCACCACTTTGCCCGCGAAGGGACTCTCGAAAGTACGCCCCGATTTATAAATGGTAACTGACCCGTAAATACGCTGTTCGGTATCGGGCTGAAGGTGAACCTCAATTTGCCGATGAATCAGATTGACGATCCAGTATTCCTGGAGGCCGGCCTCAGCGTAAAGCGCTACTTTGACGGTGCGGTCACGGTCTAAGGAGGAGTTGGCGACTTCGGCGACCAGAAAACTATCCTCCGGCGTAGGCCTTCGGTGTGCGTAGCTCTGGTGATTGACAATAAGTATATCTGGTTCTGGATGGCTATGTGTTTTAGTGACCAACAGGGATTTCTCTTGCCGAATTTGGTAATTTTCATCCAATCGGTCGTAGAAAAATTCAGCAATCGTCGTCACACATTCATCGTGTGGAGCACCTTTTGGATGGAAGGCAACAATCTGACCGTAGAGCAATTCAATTTTGTCTTCTTTATTGAAAACATCAGCTTGGATGGCTTGCTCATATCGCTCCGTAGTCCAGCAAAATTCTGGACGCACCATGCTATTTTGTGTAATGGAAGACCTCACCAGTAATTTTTTACTAAACAAGATAACGATAATATTTGGTACAATCAACCAAATAAACGTGCTACGGCCTCCTCGCGGTAGCTGAAAATTTCGTCGACCATCCGCTCTACGAATAACCAATTGGCAAAGCTCCCCAGTGGTCCCAGCGGCACCTGATAGTGGAGAATATCCGTCATTTTAGTCCCTCCTTCGACGGCCTCGAAATGGTGTTGGTGGTGCCACAGCGCGTAGGGACCCACGCGTTGGTCGTCAATAAAAAACTGTTGATCTTTGATCTGTGTGATCTCCGTAATCCAGTTCATGGGAATGCCCAGCAAGGGGCTGATCTGGTACTGGATGACCATACCGGGATACATTTCCACCCCTTTGAGCGGCGTAAGAAACTGGAAAGAAACGTGATCTGGCGTGAGTTCGTTGAGATTTTCCGGACGGGAGAAAAAGTTCCAGACTTCCGGTAGCGGGCGCGGTACCATGAGCGTCCACTCTTTGCGTTTAGGGCGCATACATTTTTTGTTAGTGGAATGCCAGGGCCGCGGAGTTTGTTCAGCGAAATA
>JBCDIR010000237.1:0-5367 GCA_038748735.1 Bacteroidota bacterium
CCCTCGTCGGGGTGATTTTTTGCGCTGAGATCCGCCGCTATCAGACGTGTTCATTTCAGGAAAAACCGAGCGCCGTTCGGGAGAACGTCTTGCTCGTCTCCGGACATGGAGGTACTTTTCCCGCCGTAGCCCCGTCGTGTTCGCGCGCGCCATCCGCGTTGATTTGCCAACCGTAGCCGTACTGCCCCGCCCCGGCGCGCGTATGGGGCGCTAAGAACTGCTCCCGTAACTCGGCCGTCAAAAAAGTATCACTTTGTATCAGACTCATCCAGCGATTGAGGTCCAAAACCGTGGAATAGATACCGCCCGCCCCGGGGAACCACGACGGATCGTAGATGGGAGCAGATACCAGTGGTTGGGTCCCAAAACCGTAGTAGGGTTGAGCGGCTTGGTCCGTAGCCCCCACGCGGGTACCTTGCAGACCGTAGCGGCTGAATATTTCCGTTTCCATAAATTGAGCGTAGGGCACCCCACTGACTTGCTCAATAATGGCCGCCAGCAAGATGTAACCCGAATTACTGTAACTGAATTCTTCCCCCGGACGAAAGCGCAGTTTAGCCGTTCGAAAACGGTTGACCAATTCACGGAGGGCAATGGGCTGCTCTTCCGGCAAGAAAATGGGCAAGCCCTGCTCCGTTTGGTAGAGGCTGGGAATGCCACTGGTGTGCGTCAGCAATTGGTGAATAGTGACGCGTTTCCAACGCTTAGTTGCCAGCTCGCCCAAGTGTTGATTGATGGGGTCCGTCAGTTGCAGTTGCTCCCGGTGAACGAGCTGCAGGATGGCCGCAGCGGTAAACTGCTTGCTGAGCGAACCGATGTCGAAGGGCGTACGGAGCTGAGGGGCGCGTCCGGTGGCGGCCTGTCCGTAGCATTCTTCGTGAATGATGGTTCCGGCCCGTTCCACGTAGACTACGCCGCTGAGGTGTCCGTAGTTTTCCGCACGGTGAAAGAAGGTGGCGGGCTGCGCGGCGGCGGCCCAAAATAAGAGCAACCCTATTGCTAGCGTTAGTGTCTTTTGCATGGTAGTATCATTTGATGTTCACCGCAATTAACGCCCTATTTTTCACCTACTTGACCTGCTTGGTACTAACAACCGACTGCTGTATGCAAACAACGATTAACTTCACACGACGCGCCGGACAAACGGTCCGCTCGTTATCCCCCAAAGTGGTAGGCTGGCATTTAGCCGTCTGGGGTGCGGGATTGATCTGGCTCAACTGGCCCAGTTTACAACTCACCGTGGGCTACTTTAACGGAGGAAGCGGCACCTTGCTGCTGCCTAGTCTGTACGGCACGGCCATCAATGCCTTGTTGTTCTACGGCACGCTGGCGTTAGTGCGCCAGGAATCCCCTACGAATAGCCGGACCTTTTGGCAGGTGTTACTCACGGCCTTTATCGTTCTCAGTGTGGTGGAGGTGGTACTGGATAACAGCTACGCTTGGATACGCTACGGCCCGCTAAGCAGCTGGGACGTGCTCGATCTGGGGGTAGGTACCGTATTATTGAATGGTATTTTCTTTTTGCTACCGGGACTGCTGTACGGCATCCTCGGCCAGTGGCATCAGTTGCGGCAAGCTCCTGTTTCGCCACCGCAGTGGGAGGGCCGGATTACTATTCAAGACGGAAACAAGAGTGTTTACTTAGCAACGAACGATCTTTTCTACGTCGAAAGTGATCGCAATTACGTTGTTTATCATACGCGTACGCGTCGCATTGTGGTCCGCAAGAGTTTGAAGCAAGTCGCGGCGGAATTGCCCGCTTTTTTCATCCGGTGTCACCGCTCATTTATTGTCAATGGTCAATTAATTGACCGCCGAACGTACAACCAACTGGAGATTGGGGAGTATAAGTTGCCGATTGGGCGGAAATATGCGGCTAGGTTGGGTGAACGCTAATGATTACTGACTCCATTCATACGGTCGAGGCATTGTATCCTTCATTCACATTCACTGGGTTTATGAATGTAATGACAATATCTAGCGCCTCAATCCCGTAGGAAATCAACTCCTCCGTTATTGACTGGTCAGTATTATTAGCATGAATCCATATTTTTTCACCCCTGAGTTCTAAGTGATAAAGGCAGAGGTGAACATAATCCGTATCCGTCTGCCAGCCGAGTTGTAGGAGTTGGAAATGTTGTTGCTGCTGATTAACCAGAGGTAGCGTATGTAGGCTGTTAGTCGGTGTCGACCATAAGATCGCCTTATCTTGTAGCCAATCTGCTAGTATGTTTTGATATTGCTCTAGCTTATCCATTGGATGATTTTTTAAGTGCGCTTCTCGAATCGCGACAGTATTATAATTGTCGCCCCAGCTCATACCCACGCAGCAGTATATCGGTCACGTCTACATCCTGCAGGTTAGATAGCACAATGACGCCAATGTCATCCGCACGGTTAAACGCCACTTCCGTAGATACCCCTTCCTCGGAGCCATCGTGACCCCACAACTCGTCTATTTCGTCCATGATGAAAATGTGCAGCCCCACCGTATTATCCAGCGCAGGAATTTGCGGGCGCAACATCTCATCTACCGTACTGGCGGATAGTAGTTCCGCGTTGCGATAGGTGCCATCTTGGGCCAGTGCGCTCAGGAACTTCATCAGGTCCCGCGCGGTGGTGCGCAGTCCTCCGTTGGGGTAATCGGGGAAGGTATAGTGTTCGACGGCTTCGTACTGGCCATTGGAAGTGTATTCGTGCGGTTTGACCAGGGTTTTGTTCGATTTCAGCGCCGCGTCCAGACTCCAATACGTATCGTTCATGCCCAGCGGCGTGAAAATGTGTTCGCGGCAGTAAGCCGTGAAATCTTGGCCAGCAATTTCGGCAACCAAAACGCCAATTAAGGCACTGGCCATATTGGAGTACTCGTGTTCCGTACCGGGGGTAAAACCGTAAAAGTTATCGTTGGCATTGTAGTAGTCGCCCGTGGGGACTAGGTAGTCTTCCAAGTAGGAGGCCAGCCCGATGGGACTATCCTCACCGTAGCTGTAGAAAAGCGTCGCATTGGGACCATCGGCTATACCAGAGGTATGTGTAAGGAGCATCCGAAAGGTGATCGGCGTCGTTTCTTCCGGAACGGATACGTTGAAAGAAAGGTAGTCGTTAATTGGGTCGTCCAAGCTAAAGGCACCATCCTCGTACAATTGCAACAGTGCCGTGCCCGTCACCATTTTAGAAACGGAAGCCAGGAGGAAAATATCGTTGGCGCTGAGTTGCTGATTCGCCGCTACATCAGACTGTCCCAGGTACTGCTCGTACAAAATATCTTCTCCTTTGAAGACCAATACGGCCAAGCCCGGAATCTCTTGATCAATCATTTCGTCCGTCAAGTAGTCGGTGTATTCCGCTGCAGTATTGATGTCAAGCGGCTCGTCATTGCAGCCTAGCCAGAGGAAGACGAGTAGTGCGGAGAAGAAGGTGAGTTGCTTCATGATGGGTGATTAGGTTTTCTATTTAACTCTGAATGGCTTAATTATATTGCCGTGTGGCGAATAGCCCCTAAGTAGCCCTCGAAAACAAGACCGCATCCTGCTACCCAAAGGGACGCCCCAGCGTCCTGGTCCCCCTACCCACAGCGATCTCGGCTTTAGCCGAGAGAGCGGGTCCTGCTACCCAGGCACGCTCACCTGCTGCAAATACTTACGCCGAATCACCTCCTGCACCGGTACCTGTTCAATCTTACTCTCTAACCACGAAATAATATCGAGGTAGAGAAACGGGCGACGGGTGTACGGCAAACTTTCGAGCTTGGCGAGCTTATCTTTGAGGCGGACAAAATCTTCGCGGATTTCATCCTGACGCATGCGGGGGGTCTTGCGCAGGAAGTAGAAAATCTCCTTCTGCACGTCGTGTAGGTCTTCCAGTTTGGCGAGGAAGCGGTAGACCGATTTAACTTGGTACTCGACCAGCTGGCGGTTGCCCAGTTCAAAGTGGCAGATGAGGTTGAGGATGCGCGCAAAACTCTGAATATCCTCCCGGTAATCGGGATTTTTCTGGTTGATGATGAGGTTGAGGTAGTCGATGGCCGTACTGTTGTCACCACTGGCGAAATAAAGGCAGGCGATGCGGTAGTAAAAGACTAGAATGCGGCGGTTGTCCCAATTATAGACATTGTTATCGATGATTTTCATCAACTTCGGAACCATCTCCGTCCCTTCACTGAAGGTACCTTCCAGAAAGTGCAACTTGATCTGGTGGATGTACCAAAAGAGGTAATACAAGCCTTCGGTATTGGTACTTTTGCTCATCTTGTGCTGCTGCGGAAACTGCTCTAGCAGGTCCATCACCTCGCGGAATTGCTCGTATTGCAGCGTGTTGTATAGCGCGTTGAGCATTTTGTGCAGCCCTTTCAAATACACCGGAGCGTGTAGCTGAATAATCTTTTTATTGTCCCGAAACAGCTCCAACCAACGCAGTCCGTAGCGGTAGCACATGGGGAAATCCTGAATCATGTGATGGTACCAATAGTGCGCGTTGCAGTGAAAGACTTTGCTCCAAAAATCCAGATCAGAATAGCGCACGTCGGGTAAGCGCGAACGGAAGGATTCCTGTACGTAGTGGAACTCCTTTTCATTGCGTACGTAGCCTACTCGGAGGTACAAGCCGTACATGTGTAGGTTCAGGTTGCTGAATAGATTGGTATACTGCAAGCGATTGGTCAGCGTCGCTGATTCTTTGGTCAACTCCCCGGCGCGCCCTTCAATGCTGCGCGTGATGTACTGCCCTTCAATTCGCTTTTCAAACTCCAATATTTCCAGCGCCAGCGTATCGAAGCAACCCGCGTGAGCGCGTTGTTTCCCCTTGTCTAACACATCGAGCGCTTGACGATACAGCCCTTTATTGTAGAGCACCCGCGCGTAGTCGATCAGCTCGCGGATTTGGATGTCTTCGTTATTGTTTTTACTCAATAAGCGCAGACTGGTCAGCAGTTGCTTATACAGGTGTGCCTTCAAGTTAGACAACTGCGTCTTCTTGATTTCCGGAATTTTTTTCAGTACCAGCGGTTCGTTGTATTGCTGGTGCTTATCCAGATGATCGAATAATTGCAAAAAGAGAATGTCATTAGAAGACTGATTTCGCTTCACGAACAATCGAAAATGCCGCTTTTCAGCACGCGAGAGCGACACTATGAGTTGCAATAAATCATCGGTCTTTTGTTTTGGCATTGTATTTACGTCTTTTCTAATGCACTGAAATATAGCGGGTTGCGGGTGTTTCGACTCCTTTGGGAATTTGAACTACTACACTATTTTAAGGTGAGTAGCTGCTGGCTTCCCGGTATCTTTGATAACTGTTTGTAAATAGGGTGCAAAGAAACTAATGTGTTTCGGTTGGCCATTGTCAGCAAATAATCGAGATCGGAAGAGC
>JBCDIR010000238.1:0-5327 GCA_038748735.1 Bacteroidota bacterium
AAGCTACCCTCAGTATACAAGCGGAACTTCTGGAAACGAAGGCCCAATTGCACGACAAGCAAATCGTTTTTGATAATATTCTGGAAGGTACGATGGCCGGTTACTGGGACTGGATGATCCAAGAAGAGACAGAGTACCTCAGCCCGACCTTTAAACAGATGTTCGGTTACGAAGACCACGAGTTGGAGAACAGCCCCCTAACTTGGCAGCGCTTGATTCATCCGGATGACCTGCCCGGGGTGTTTGAGATTTTCAACAAACACGTTGCTACCAAAGGAGCATACCCCTATGATTGTGAAGTGCGGTATTTTCACAAAGATGGTTCCATCGTTTGGGTATTTTGTCGTGGAAAGGTCATTGAGTGGGACGAGCAGGGACAGCCCGTTCGGATGGTCGGCAGCCACGTGGATATTACCAAACTGAAACAGGTAGAACGCTTAGAAAACTATAATCGACTGCTGGAACAGAAGAATAGCGAGTTGGAGCAATTTGCCTACGTAGCTTCTCACGACTTGCAGGAACCACTACGCACGATCACCAGTTTTGTGGAAATTTTTGCGGAAGATCATTTGGATAAACTTGACGCCGAGGGACAGCGTCAACTCAATTATATCACCCAGGCCGCCGGCAGAATGAGCGACTTAGTCAAGGACTTATTAGACTACAGCCGCCTGGGGAAAGACCGCTATCTAACGGACGTTGACCTTAAAAAAGTGGTCAACGACATCATCAAAGATATTGCAAAGAACATCGAAGAAAGCAAGGTGTTGTTGAATGTCGATGCGCTGCCTACCATTCGTGCTTACCCCCACGAAATCCGGGTGCTTTTCCAAAATTTGCTCACTAACGCCATCAAGTTCAATAATCCAGACGAAAGACCAGTCGTTAATATCACCTTTGCAGAAGAGGAGAAACACTGGGTGTTTCGGGTCAAAGACAACGGCATCGGTATTGCCCCCAAGCATCAGGAACGTATCTTCGTAATTTTTCAGCGGTTGCACAATCAATCCGTCTACGAAGGGACCGGCATCGGCTTGGCGCAATGCAAAAAAATAGTGGAATTGCACCGGGGAGAAATAGGCGTAGTATCAGAAAAAGGGGCAGGGAGTACCTTCTTTTTCACTATACCGAAATAAACTACCCGCATGACCAACCTACCTAAACTGAAATGTATTCTGTTCATCGACGATGATGAACCGACCAACTACCTCAACCGTCGCTTAGCGACTCAGCTAGACTGTGCTGAAAAAATCATCACCATCGATCAGGCCGAGGAAGCACTAGCGTACCTAAAGGCGATGGGGCAAAAAGAAATACCTGTACCAGACCTGATTTTCCTGGACATCAACATGCCACAAATGAACGGCTGGGAGTTTTTGGATGAATATTCCGACTTGGACGAAGACAACAAAAAGTCCGTTATCATCATCATGCTGACCACTTCGCTCAACCCTGACGATAGTGAGCGCGCTAAGCAATACACGGAGGTCAATGAACTCAAAAACAAGCCGCTTACGTTAGAAATGTTGAGGGAAGTTGTTGAAAAATATTTCGCGTCCCGAACCTTAGTATCTAGTGTTCATTAGCAGCTGTTTATCACTGTCCTTTAGGTAAGGATTTGCCAGATGCTTATCGGCACTAGCCAAGTATTGGCATACGGTACGCTGCGGACCACGTCTGGCGCAAGCCTGATGTTTAAAAATACCACTCGTGCTCTCGCACTTTCCGCACCAAGTGCGAACCTACGGCTAGGCGTCGGGCTTGTAGTAGGCTTTCGCGGCGGTGCGCGGCAAAATCAGGGTGATTGGGTAGTAAGTTTTCTACACGGTTAGCTCCGTTGTCCGAACCGCTGTGGATAAAAGCCCCTTCGTCGAGATAGATACCAACGTGAGTGATCTTCTGCGTGCCATCTTCCCGGTAGCGACCGAAGAAAAGGAAGTCACCCGCTTGTAAGCCGTTCAGTTCGTCATCGTAAATAACTGCTTCACCGGCGTGGACCTGCTGTGAGGCATCACGAGGAATAATGAGACCTTGCTGCCAGTAGACCGTTTTAGTGAAGCCGCTACAATCCATCGCTTTGGGGCTAGTGCCACCCCAGAAGTAGGGTTTGCCCAATTGCTGACGTCCAATATCGACGGTACGCTCAAAAGAAAGTGGATTTTCGGTGAGCCAGTCGACAAAATTTTGCACATCGGCCAGTGGCAACTGTGCCGAACGTCCGTCGGGATAGTAGACGATCTGTTGGTCGTCAATGATCGCTCCTTTGCGGAAAACACAGCCCGCTACCAAGTCGCTGACCTGGGTGACTTGTCCTTCCTGTCGGCGCGTACTGATACCCAATTGTGGCGTGTAAACAACCCGAGGCGACTGTCGCCACTGGGCCATTTCAGCCGTGGTTTTGCGGACTAACTCCCCGCTGTGGAGCCAGGCAATGTAGTTGTCCGGGCAACGCACGAGGAACCATTCTTCTTCCTGTAATAGCAATTGCACGGGCGTGCCGAGTAGCAATTGAGTCGCTAACTCCTGGGAATGTCCCCGCTTGGAGCGTAAGTTAACGACCGAATGTCGGGTAAGGGCGAAGGGTTGCGCCGCCAACTCAGCAGCGGGTAGTGACTGGATACTGTCTACGTAGTCAAAACCCGCATTGGTGAGCGCTACGAGTAGGTCTGCCCGGCCATCGGGGACGGTACTGATACCCGTGAGTACTATTTGATCACCACGCTGTGAATAGGCCACATCCAGGCGGTCTACCCGCGAGTCAGGAACGTGACGCTGCTTGACCTGCTTCAGCAAGACGGGAATTTGGCGCTCGTCCGGCGGACTAGTTTCTTCCTTACCACAAGCCATCATCAGTACAGTGATACTTACCGATAGTAACAAGTATTTCCTGGACGTACTCATATTTTTAAAATTTTAAATTCGAGCTAACCGATTGATGGTTAAAGGTTTGAAAAATTATTGGTAATCGCTAGGTTAAACGCAGGTAAATTATCACACTTTTTCTCCTATCTTGTGAATAAGAACAGCTTCCAAAAGGAAGTTCCCATGAAACAAGCCCCAATTGATAATGAATTTAGCCGCGTATTTTGACCATACGGCATTACGACCCGATGTAACGGAAACAACCATTCAGCAACTATGTACACAAGCAAAAGAATTCGGTTTTGCGGGGGTGTGTGTGCCACCTACTTACGCCGCGCTGGCCAAGCAGCTTTTAGTGGATACGAATGTAAAAGTAGCCACCGTCATCGGATTTCCGCTGGGCTATTCGGCTACCGTTGCTAAGGTAGAGGAAATCAAGCGCGGCATCACCGAACAAGTCGACGAGTTTGACGTAGTCATCAATCTCGCGGCGCTCAAAAGCGGCAATTGGAACCAAGTCCGCACGGACCTAGACAGTATGGTGACCACTTGTCAAATGCGCGCCAAAACCATTAAGGTTATCATCGAAACGGCCTTATTGACCGAAGCCGAAATTCGCCAGATTTGCGAAATTTGTAACGAATTGGAACCGACTTTCGTCAAGACGTCCACTGGTTTTAACGGTGGTGGGGCTACAGTAGAAGCCGTCCAATTACTGCGTTTCTTACTCAAAGATAGTATCAAAATAAAAGCATCGGGCGGCATCCGCGACCGTGCTGGGGCCGAAGCGCTCGTGGCGGCGGGAGCAGATCGTTTGGGGGCTTCTCGCTCCGTCAGTATCTTACAAGAGCACTAAATTTTTACCCACCGAAATACTTGCCAAGCTTGCTGGCTACGTCCTAGTAGTTGATAGACGCCCGTGGGTAAATCACCCACGAATCGGTTTGTTTCGAGCTGCGGCTCCGTACGGAATTGCGCCAAGCGTCGTCCCTCCAAGTTGAATAATTGCCAATCCACCCGTTCCCCCGCCGTGACGATACGTAAAGATTGCGCCCCAGCGAAATAAGTAATGTCGGCCAGTTCTGCCTCCGCTGGCATAGTAGTAGTGTTGACAATGCAGTCCGTAGTGATTAAGCCCGCCCGGTAGGTGAACAGGGCGGCCCGCATTCGTTCTTTTTGTCCCGGTGTGAAGGTCACTAAGCAGTCGTCGCTGGCAAAGCCCATAAAGTTATGGTACATATCAACGGGGAAATCGGGGTCGGCACAACTACTTTCGGGGCCCGTGGGGCAGATGCCTTGGTAGGTCCGAACTTGCGGAGCCGTATCCGCAACGAGATCGTCGTGTGCGGCTAAGTCACAGCAACTAGAGTTGCAATTAACCGGAAATACAGGACCCCAGATATGCAACAAATTGAGATAATGACCCACCTCGTGCGTGGTGGTACGACCCAGGTGGAGCGGTGGCGTTAATTCGGGAGCGCGCCCGAAAGCGTCCGTATCAACGTAGACACCGTCCTCGGCGGCGGGAACTCCGTTGTCGACTTGTCCGGGAAAAATAGCCTCGCCATCGGGACCGCCCTCCGCAAATTGGCCCACCCAAATATTGAGGTAACGCTCCGTATTCCAGGCGGTACTGCCTCCCGTCGCATCGTAGCAAATACTACGCCGCCCCGTGAAGCTGTCAAAGCGGCTGGCAATCGCCTCGTGGGGGGTCTCCTGGTAAACGATACCACTGTGAGGATTACCCGCAGGGTCCGTAGTCGCTAGGGCAAAACTAATTTCCGTATCGGCAATGTACTGGGTGTAAAAACCGGGAACAATCGCTAGATCGTCATTTTGCGCTCGAAAGTCTTCGTTCAAAACCGTGATTTGGGAAAGTACGCGCTCTTCCGACAGTCGGTCCGTTTGTTCGGCCCACACTACGTGTACAACTACGGGGATGCAGATGACACTTTTAGCTAATCCGGCAGCGGGGAGGGCAGGTTTTTTGGGAGGAACCCAGTGGCTATCGCAATGGGGTAACTGCTGCGCGATGACTAGCACAGGACAGGATAAGATCAGTAACCATAAAAATTGCGGGAGTCCATTCATGGAAATCTTTTGTACTGCATACGCTAAAGGGCTTCGATTTCTGCTGCTGATAAACCGGTAAATTTGGCAATATCGCTTATACTTACCCCCGCCGCTTTTATCGTTTGGGCAATGTTGATCTTAGTAGTTTCGCTTCCTTCCTCGCGCCCTTCTTCACGTCCTTCTTCCCAAGCAGTGTCTACGACTCCTTTTAGATCACGATAATATTTCAGACTATCCACGTAAGCCTCCTGTTCTTCGGGTTTGAATTTTGCAATTTCAGCAATTTCGAACAAATTCTCAAAGACCCTTTCCCGCAACGCCGGCGGACGCTCTTCCAAGCTAGGTAGGTATTTCAAAACATAAAGCCATTTATCAAAATGAGAGGTGAGTTC
>JBCDIR010000239.1:0-5325 GCA_038748735.1 Bacteroidota bacterium
CAAGTTTTCCATTTGGTCTAATTTTCTTTGACCCCATCTGGCTTGTTTTGCAATCGACCGCAGTTCTCCTATAGTAACGACTGATAGAATTAATGTATTTTCGTTGGAAAGCAGCTTCAGATTCGCCTCTAGGCCTCGTGCTGTTGCATTATTCCGAATGTAGGTGAGCACTACATTGGTATCCAATAAATAAGTCATTAGTCAAGCATTGCCAGTAATTCCTCCAGGGGTTCCCTGATGTTCAGTTCGCTTACCTTCTCGTAAAACGCTTCTTTTTGGATGGGCTGATACGCTTGTTCCTTGACTAAAGCTTGTACGCTGATGGACTTGCGTAATGGTTTAATCGCATCATGTACCGGAAGACCAATTACTGAATCTTCTTGGGAAGAGGGTGCGTTTAACTGCTCCCGAATAAAAGATTGATCTTCTTCGGGAAGTGATCGGATTAATTCCCACAATTTTAATGCAACTGTACTCATAAAACAAAGATACGGTTATCCGTCACGTAGTGCAAACTAACGGAAAGAGAAAGCGTGTAAGGAGAAGTTGTAGTTTAATGCGCTACAACTTCCCTCTTATTGTTTTGTTAAACAACCGTACCCAACCTCCGTCTCATGTCTTCCTTTTGGCAACGACTATTTCGCCTGGAAAAGGCGGTGAACGAAAGTTCGCCTTCCCAACCCGCCATTCACGAGTTGATTGCGCGATCTCCGGTGTATCAAACTGATTATACGCAGTGGAAGACGGGATTCGTGCGCCGTCGACTCACTGACTGGCTCGGCGATCAGTACGCTATTTACCGCCGTCGTCCGCAGGATATTGACGGAGGCATCGCCTTTTTGAACACACCTTCGTCCAAGGGCTTTATCATCTATTTTCACCAAACCAATTATTCGCGCACGGAGGCCACGTACCTTTTCGATTACTTCAAAGAGCGCGTCCAGACGGAAAACTACCGCGTGCAGCTGTCCGACCTGCGCACCTACAACCGCCGCGATTGGGTCGAGACGGTCGAGAAGCACTACCTCAAACCGCGCCTTGATTTTGACCCCACCAAAAAGCAACAACAGCAATTTGGCAACGTCACCATTGAGTTAGAAATACGTAACGATCAAGTCCACAACTTACGTCTGCGGGCTACCCATTACCGCGATCACCTGTACGAAGAAGCGCGCGATTTTCGGGAATTGATGCAGGTGCTACTGAGCAATAGTGAGTCATAGGTATTACTAGTTACCCCCCAAAATCAGCGGCAAACCACCCGAACCATCGCTACCAACGACGACGACTTTACTACCCGGTGCTTTGGCCAACTCTAGGGTGGCTTCAATACCCTTGTCGCGCAAGATGTTGTTGCTCAAACTGGCGTTCAAGATTTGGTTAGCCCGCGCTTTGGCTTCGGCTTCGATGATGCGGCGCTCGGCTTCTTGGCGCTCTTTGGCCAGAATGAACTCGTACTTAAGTGCTGACTGCTCCGCTTCTAGCTTGTCTTCAATAGCGGCACGCACTTTATCCGGTAGCTCAATATCGCGGATGAGGG
Source organism: Bacteroidota bacterium (assembly GCA_038748735.1). Classification (GTDB taxonomy): domain Bacteria; phylum Bacteroidota; class Bacteroidia; order Chitinophagales; family Saprospiraceae; genus Lewinella. The sequence goes on from JBCDIR010000239.1 coordinate 1,541, forward strand.
TCGCTTTTAGCGTGACGAAGTTTTCTCCGAGTGATTGCTCTAAATCCTCCTGGATAAGCGTTTGTACTTCGTCGCGCTTAGTGGAGTAGAGTTCCTCCGGTGTAAATTTACCGATGGCTTCCCGCACGGCGCTGCGCACCTCGGCACGGATGAGCGTATTGGCGTATTCCCGGCCAAATTTTTCGTGCAGATCCCCAATCTCTTCGTACTTGGGGTGAACCCGCACCGTCACGTCTACGGCAATGTTCAGACCATTATTCGACAGGGCGTCGATCTTCTCTTCGATCTGCTTTTCGCGCACTTCGTAGCGGTACATGGTATTCCAGGGAGCGATGACGTGGAAGCCGGGAGAGTAAATGTTCTCCTTATCGAGGCCGCCGCCAAAACGGCGGAAGAGCACCCCGCGTTCCCCCGCGTCGATGGTCAAGAAAGTTGTGCTAGAAAAAATAACGAGCACCATCAGAACTAAAAAGCCCGCGATGCCGTACCCAAAAAGTTTATTCGGATTGCTCCGGTAACGTTGATCACTCATTAAATGATGTTTTGTTTATCTTGCTGGCAAGATGCAGCAATTTGTCAAAAATAGCGCACTGTTGCCACTATTGAATCAAAAATAGAACACTTTACCCTAGAGGTAGGTTATTTTTGCAATAATTATTTGGACAAACAGCAGTTTTGCGCTGCTCAAAGTACTAACTCAGTCGATGGGATTCTCGCTAATTCATACGTAAATAAGTATTTTCAATGAAACAATTACTCATTTTTGCTGCGCTAGTTTTCGTCGTTTGGGCCTGTGGTGGTTCGGAAACGGCTGGTGCCAGCAGCAGCAGCACTTCCGCGGCCAAACCTAAAGTCGCCCAGATCGATGGTAAAAAGATCTACCGTCAAAACTGCGTCACTTGTCACGGGTTAAAGGGCGACATGGGGGCTAGCGGCGCTCACGACCTGACGGCCTCGGAACTTGGCTTGGAAGAACGCAAAATCGTTATTGCCAAAGGTCGCGGAGTAATGACCCCCTTCGAGGGCGTACTCAGCCCGGAGAAAATTGCGGCGGTGGCGAAGTACACACTAGAACTTAAGAATTAAGGCCACAACACCTTACCTATGCCACAACTATCCGTCCTCGGTCTCATGTCCGGCTCGTCGCTAGATGGCGTCGATCTGGGGTGGTGTGCGTTCAACTTCTCTGATGAGTATCCAGGGGTACTGCTAGATTGGCAACTGCGGGCGGGCAGGACCTTACCTTATTCCGCTACCTGGACCGAACGCTTGCGCCAAGCCCCCGAACTCAGTGGCCGCGAACTGTGGCAATTGCATACCGACCTCGGACACTATTACGGTCAAGTCTGTCAAGATTTTTTGGCGGAAAACGGTGCTGAAGTAGACTGCGTCGCTAGTCACGGCCATACCGTTTTTCACTTTCCGCAGCAGCGTACCACTACCCAAGTTGGCGACGCTGCGGCCATGGCAGCAATCCTTGGTCTGCCCGTTATCGATCAGTTTCGGACGCAGGATATGGCACTCGGCGGGCAGGGAGCGCCCCTCGCTCCGTTGGCGGACAAGTACCTTTTTCACCAGTACTGGGGTAACCTCAACCTCGGTGGCATTGCTAATATCAGCGTGCGTACTTCGGCGGGTTACATTGCCTGTGATATCGGCGGCGCTAACCAAGTACTGGACGCGCTAGTAGCAGAAATAGGCCTGCCGTACGACGACGAAGGACAACTTGCGCGCAGTGGTCAATTGCTACCCGATCTTTTGGCACAAGCCAACGCACTGCCGTACTTCCATGCTCCTTCCCCTAAATCCCTCGGTAACGACTGGGTACAGGAACAACTGTTGCCCCTGTTCCAGAATAAAGACCAGCAGCTAGCGGACCGCCTCCACACTTTTTGCGTTCACTGCGCGGAGCAGATCGGGCGCAGCGTGCAACAAATCACCACCCAGTACGAGTTGGCGACCACATCCGACGACCAAATCATGGTGGCGGGCGGTGGTGGCTTCAACACATTTTTGTGTGAATGTATTGGACAACAAATTGCGCCACGGCAACTGTCCATCCCGACGGGTGATATCGTAGCCTATAAGGAGGCTGCACTGCTAGCGCTGGCGGGGGCGCTGCGGTGGTTAGAATTGCCCAATGTATTGCCGGCGGCCACGGGCGCGCGCCGGGCTAGCGTAGGTGGGGCAGTACACTGGGGAGCGTAGAGCGCCGCTCTATTCCGTTTTTACCAATTTAATGGATTGTTGACCCAAGCGTAATACGTATAGATTAGGCGGCAAATCGGCCCAGGCCGTAATGGTCTGATTCGGACTTAATACTCCCGTTGAAACCAATTGTCCCGTGCTAGTAAATAGCTGAAACGCTGTATCTTCCCGAAGCGCAGGAGTAAGCGTAACGGCTTGCTCAAACGGGTTGGGATGGACACGGTAGAACTGTTCCTGCTCCGCCATCTCAGTCGTGGAGGTGAGCGCGCAGTCGATCAGACCCGTCAAGTCGTAGCGAGAGACGAACTGCCAAATTTCCTCCGTGGCGTTGATGTCCATATTACCGAAACTTCCTGGCCAGTCGTGTCCGCCGCCGATCACCTTTAGCTCTTCGACGTACGCGCAGGCGTCAGCAGTCGACCAAGTATGGCGCTCTACGGTTGTGCCATCGAAGCCATTGGTGTTAGGTACGTTCGTTACCGCTGCGTTTTCGTTACAATCGTTATGGGCGGCCCAAAAGCTGTGGGTGTCCATGGCTGATACGTAGTACTGTACGCCGAGCGACCAAATACCGTCGTAGTTGGAAACAAAATCATCGGTTCCTAGTACCGTTATTACTCCCGTTGGGTGTACGGGCGCGCAGTGGTCGTAGGTGAATTTTTGCATCGTTCTAGCCACCACGCCAATAGCCGCGATACGGTGGTTGAGTCTGCACCCCAGTTCAAAAGTAAATTCGCCGCCCAGTGAATAGCCACAGGCGTAAATCCTGTTCTGGTCAATCTGGTAGTTGGCGGCTAGATCATCCAGTAGTGCATCAACGAAGAGAACGTCGTCTATGGTTGACGGATCTTTGTGTAGCCAATTAGCAGAACCGTCGTCATTGGGGTCCGGAAGGGCCTGGGGGTAGACCGCAATAAAGTTGTCCGTTTCCGCCAGGTTGCTGAAGTCTCCAATGGCAATCTGATCCGCGATGGTGCCATTTCCACCGTGAAAACTAAAAATGAGGGGAACAGCCGTACTCCCGTCGTAGCTACTCGGAACATAAATTTGGTAAGTCCTCGTTACGCCCTCGTGTTCGATGGACTGCGTAGTGTAGGCCTGTGCGAAGCTATGGTGTAGCGCAATACAGAGAAAGAAAGTGAGAATCTGCCATTTGTTCATGGTACTGTGGTGTTGATAAACACCTCCAAAATAGGAAAGAAAATGAAATTTGCTTAACGAAGTGGTCTATGGGGCTAGTTCAAAACGCAATGTACCCAATCTATGCGCACGGTAAAGTAACACTGTAAACCACGAACGCCTATTCACTGTGGTAGTGAAAAGGCGCTCACGTCATCTGAACTATTGCGGAGATTCAGATTTGCTCTTCCAGTGCGGTCGAGCGGCTGTAATTTAGAATATGGTCCAAACTACGCTGCGGTGCGGTAAATTTCACGCGCGGAAAACGCGCTTTAGCACGGCGGAGTTCTTCTACTTCCCGGGCCAAAACGGGGTCGCGGCGCATCCCATCCTGGATGGCTAAGCGGAGTGACATGCCGGCTTCAGCATAGAGGTAGGCCATTAAATCTTCAGGTGTA
>JBCDIR010000240.1:0-5323 GCA_038748735.1 Bacteroidota bacterium
ATATACCAGGAACTAACACTTTTTCTGGCAATCCGAATGGCGCATTACAATTGAACTTCCCCAAAGGATTTGCTGGATTCTACCAAATGAAATACGAATTGTCCCAACAAGAGTACTGCGACTTTCTTAATACGTTAACTCCTGAACAACAATTATCAAGAGATATAACAGGAACAACCGAATTTGATCGACCTATTTCCGATTATCGTAATGCAATTATTCGTGTAGATGGTATTTTTAGTACGAGCAGACCGGATAGACCGTGTAACTTTATTTCTTGGTTAGACGGACAAGCGTATGCTGATTGGGCAGGCTTACGACACATGACGGAACTAGAATTTGAAAAAGCATGCAGAGGGGATGAAAAAGCCGTTTACCGAGAGTATGTCTGGGGAGTAAATGAGATTCAAATACGCGCAAATATGCGTTACAGTACCACTTTTTTCATTGCGGATCAAGTTACCGATCAAGAATTAGGTATGGAAACCACTGATGGTAATGTACACGCGAGTATGTTTTCGTACCGAAATTTTATTGACGTGTGTACGCCTGAGGGAAACTTCTACGATCCAAATTGTGTAGGCTGTCGTTCTTTCCAAGGAGGTGATGGTGGTCGTGGACCGGTGAGAAAAGGAATATTTGGCATAACATCCAACGGTAATCGTACCTCGGCAGGAGCAACTTTTTATGGAGCGATGGAGATGGGCGGAAATTTACAAGAGCCCGTAGTAACTGTTGGTCATCCATCAGGTAGAAAGTTTGAGGGATCACAGGGTGATGGAAAACTTACCACCAAAGGCTTTAGTGACAACCCTGATTGGCAGCCATTAGGCCGTGAATATGCGTTTGGAGGCCGGGGAGGATGCTGGAAGTTTCACGAAAATCATGCTCGAACTTCGGATAGATTTAAAGGACTTAGGACTGATCCAGGTCGAAGAGCATCCCACATTGGATTCAGAGGTGTTATATCTGATTGGCAATAGAAGCTACCATTACAACTCGAAAGCCCATCTGCGCACCGCCTTCTCATCTACCCGTTTTACTATTACACGTAAAAACAAGTATCCCATAAAGATATTTCCAGCTATGTTTTCAATCTAATCGCCGCACCTTCTTTCCTTTTACTCGTTCCTCGTGGCGGCGGATATAGTCTTGAAAGATCGCCTCCTGACGCTCAGCAGGAGTAGGGTTATCGGCGGCGTAGTAACCCTTGGCCTGGCGTTGGCGCAGACCTTCGTAAACACTCACGGCACAGGCCACGGAGATATTAAGACTCTGGACCATGCCCATTTGGGGAATGAGGAAATTGCCATCCGTTTGGGCAAGGGCGGCTTCGCTAACGCCGTCGTGTTCGTTGCCGAAGAGGAGCGCTACAGACTCCGTCAAGTCCAGATCGTGGAGCAGTACGGCATCTTTGGCCATGTGGGTAGCGTAGATGTAGTCGTACTTTTCGCGGACGGCGCGGAAGCAGTTGTCGAGGTTGGTGTAGTACATTACATCCAGCCACTTGCGGGAACCAGCGGAGGTTTTTTTCCCAACGGTAAGAAATTCTTCCTGCAAACCCGGCTCGGTGTAGACTACGTATACTTCGAGTATCCCAACGGCCTCACAAGACCGTAGCACAGCACTGATGTTGTGCGGATCGTGTACGTTCTCCAAGATAACCGTAAAGTTGGTCTGGCGGCGGTAGGCCACTTCGCGCAGGCGGGCGCGGCGGGCGGGTTGCATGGGTGGATTTTTCTGGTTCATGATCTTAATTAATCCAAAGACGGTTTTCCGGGGTAGTAAATATCGGTCTTCATCGCTCGCTGTTTCACTAACCATTGGTCACTATTGAGTAGCTGAGCCTCTGATATATCTTGTACCCGCAGTGGATCAGCGAACTCAAAAAATTTGTAACAGAAAGAAGTAGGATTCCACGTCGAATCCTTCAACAAGGGATAATCTAAAAGTAATTTGTTAGGTAAAATGGGAAAAGCAAATGTGGTGGTATCTGCTGCTTCCAATAGAACATTCCAGAAAGCAACTGGCCTTTTATTTACGGTAGCAAAAAGTGACAATTCGTACACTACTGTATCCAAATGAGCGGTGCTGAACGAAAAGCTGCTGGCCTGTAAATTAAGATCACTTATCGTACGTTCAATGGGCGTAGCTACTAACGTATCAGGATATTGCTCGTGGGAGGTATAGTACCATCTGCGCTGCCCTTGCTCACTGTATTCATTATCAAAATACTCAATATTCACCTTCGTAACGACTACATCGCTCAGAATAGGTAAAGTCAGTTTCCCGTCGACTACCTTTCTACTTAGTACAAACGGTAGCTCAGTGGCTGATGTATATATTTCAAAGCTTGCACGCTCTATCGACGCACCTTTAAAATACACGGTATGCCTACCTGCCAATGGTTTGAAATCAGTCCCATTTATGGGTTGATCATTTAAGGGAGCAGTACCCAAATAATAAATTTTTTGATCGCTGGCTGATTCTTCCAATTCCAAGTACACTGCAGCCATCGGTTGCTTGTAGAAGCGGAATTGTAAGAATTCTTCGCCTTCCTCATCCGTTCTGCGGCGAGTTCCTTCGGGCCATTCCACCTCCCAAAACGTTTGGTAGTTGTATACTTTCAGACTTGCAGTCTTAAAACCACGAAAAAACCCAGGCTCACGAGGCTGGTAATCCAATACGTATCCGTCACTTATACCTGCGTAGCACCAGTTGTAGAAAACGTCCCCTCCTTTTCCGTTGGTAATAGCCGTTAGCACCATTTCTTGTCCCATAGTACTCTCACCGGAGAGGTTTACGCCTTTGCGGTAGTCTTTCCTCTTTACTTCGTGGGTAAGAATTTCGTGTCCGTCCGGAGTGCTCAACAGTAGATAGAGGGGTTTATAAGCAGTGATATACTCAGCCGTTATGAAAATGGTATTCGCCGACACCTTGGAAATTAATAGTCCAAATACTATCAGAAAGAGAGCGTATCTACTTCGGCTTTTCATGATTCGATCTTTTCGTAAAAGTTGGCAGGGATATTGAAAATACCTGCCAACTAAGTCTTTAAGCAAGACTGACTCGGATTCTTGTGACACTTCGGATAGCGTCGGACAAGCGATGCGACGTAGCCATGCCATCGGCGTGGGCCCGCAGGGCTGAGCGAGTAGCGAACTACAAAGCGTAGCGACCACGCCTCGAGCGTGGATGGCCCTAAAAAAAACAGCTAAAAACACGTCAAAACAGCAATCTCTGTGGTTACCTCTGCGCCCTTTGTGTAACCTACGCTAGAACAGCAAACAACTCTCTAGACCGGAATAATCGCACCCCTAATTCGCCCGACTAAACCGATAATCCTTAAACTGCAAAATATGCACGTACTTGTTCTCAAAGCGCTGTACGGGGGCAAACTCCGTACCGGTCGTCGTGGCGTTGATGACGGGTTCAAAGCGGTAGTTAGAGAGTAACATATCTGCTGGATTCGCTTCTAGCTGGTACTGAAACTGCGTGCCGTGGTCTTTGAGCATACTGCCGAAGTAGCGCGTGACGTCGTAGCCGAGGTAGGCTTCCTTGCCCGGAATTTCCCCAAACGCGTCGTAATAGCGGCGTTTGAAAGCACGCACATCGGGATTAAAATTATCAATAAAACTGCTGCTGCTAACGTGAACGTTGAGCTTTTCGTAATAGTCGAAGTCGATGCGCTCGTAGTCCATCCACTGCGGCATACCGTAAACGGTGATGCGTTCGTATTCGGTGCGGTCGAGGTCGAGCTTGCGGAGGAAATTGTAGATGAACGTCTCCTGAGACCAACTCGGTACGATGAAGACCGTCTCGCGGTCGAGGCTGAACCACTGCTTGAAGTCGATATTTTGCATATCGGTCTGCGTGGTGTCTACGACGAGGCGCTTGAGGGGTTCTCCCAATCCCTGGTCGGGATTCAGATTGGTGAGGCGTTCGTACTCGCGTTGGAAGTACTCGAAGCGGGCCACTTCGCTAGGCGTATCCATGCCGACCAAGACAATCTGGTCGCGGGTGTAGCGGGCCAGGACGTGATCCATAATGGCTTCGCAGTGCGTAGCCAGGGTCGGATTGACCTGCACGTACTGCGGATTTTGTGCCGATACGCTCGACGAAGCGGAGTGCGGCGAAACGAGTACGCTACCCGCGTTGCGCGCCTTCTCCGCCAGCAAACTCGCGTTGGAACGCAAATAAGGACCGAGAATCAAATGTGCGTCGTTCAGCACCCGATTCGTGCGCGTTAAGTTTTGCACCTCGCGCTCGTTTGCTTTGGAATCCAGTAGCGAAACGTTGAGCGAAACGCCCTGTTGCTCCAGTTCGTCGAAGGCCAGGTTCATACCGTTGTAAAACTGTACGGCCCAGGTCGAGTTGTTAGAATAAGTATTATCTACGGTACTGTAACGATCCGTCAAAAACGGCAGCACCACCGCTACGTTGTAGGAAGTCAGCAGTTGGGAGTTGTTCTGCCCCGTACCGATGGGGCGCACCGGATTTCCCCCCGTTGGACCACCCAAAACGGGTGCATTGGTACTGAAAATCGGCGGTTCAACCGAAGAAGGAATATCGCGCCAGCGGACGGTATCCATCGGGTCCGTAGGTGAGTTTTGCACCAATACGTAAGTACCCGTAGCGGGATCGTAGACGCGGCGACCCTGAATGGGGTCTAGGTTTTCTTTGGCTTTTTCCTCTTCTTTATCTTTAGGGGTAACCTGTGAAATGGGCTTGAACAATTCGCAGGCCGAAAGGCTGAGGGTCGCACAAAATAGCAGGAGCCACAGCAGGGAGTTATTCCCATTCGATCGTAGCAGGCGGTTTGGTACTAATGTCATATACAACGCGATTGATTCCTTTTACTTGATTGATGATTTCGCTGGAAATCTTGCCCAGCAACTCGTGGGGCAGGTGGCTCCACTCGGCGGTCATACCGTCCGTGGAATTGACACAACGCAGCGCGACGGTTTTTTCGTACGTACGCTCGTCGCCCATCACTCCTACGGATTGTACGGGCAGTAGGACCGTGCCGGCTTGCCATACCTTGTCGTACCAGCCCGAAGACCGTAAATTACGAATAAAAATGGCGTCCGCTTCCTGCAAGATGGCCACTTTTTCCGGCGTTATCGCGCCCAAGATACGAATTCCCAGGCCAGGGCCAGGAAACGGGTGGCGACCCAAGATGTAATCGGGAATATGGAGGGTTTTACCAACGCGGCGTACTTCGTCTTTGAAGAGCATCCGCAGCGGTTCGACGATTTTGAGGCGGAGGCTGGCGGGCAGACCGCCTACATTATGGTGCGACTTGATGGTCACCGACGGCCCG
>JBCDIR010000241.1:0-5320 GCA_038748735.1 Bacteroidota bacterium
ACGAAGAAAAAGTCAAGTGCTACGAATTAGGTGCGAACGCCTACGTTTCCAAACCATTAGAGATTGACGAGCTGGTTGATATTGTCAATCGTATCATCAACTTTTGGGTCAAAACCAACGCGCGCGTGGCTTAGTCCTCCTCCGTCAGAAATTGAATATTTCGTTGTATGCCTGCGTATTTAGTCCGCTTCACCGCCGATTTTTTGAATACTTTCCGAAAGGTTTCCTCCGTCAGTTCTTGCCAATCGCGTTGGGTCATATCCAGTAGTTCCTCGTGGGGTAGAAACTCCGGTTCCTGATGAGGTCGCGCAAAGCGGTTCCAAGGACACACCTGCTGGCAAATATCACAACCGAACATCCAATTGTCCATCTGATCGGCGAATTCGGTCGGAATGGCCTCGCGCAGCTCAATCGTCAAATACGAAATACACTTGCGGGCATCCAATTGATAACCCGCCGGATGGATAGCTTCCGTAGGACAGGCATCAATGCAACGCCGGCAGGTGCCACAGTAATCGCGCAGCGGCGCGTCCGGTTCCAGTTCTAAATCGCTGATGATTTCAGCCAGGAAGAAGTACGACCCCGCCTTAGGGTGAATCAACAAGGTATGCTTTCCCACCCAGCCATTACCCGCGCGGGCGGCCCAGTCGCGTTCGAGCACCGGAGCCGAATCGACGAAGACACGACCGTCTATTTCCCCCACCTCTTCCTGGATAATGCGGAACAGTGTTTTCAGCTTATGCTTGATGACGAAGTGGTAATCCTTGCCGTAGGCGTATTGACTAATTTTGGGCGCTGCCGGGTCCGACTGCGGGGTCGGATTGTGATAATTGTACAATAAACTGATGACCGATTTGGCACCGGGTACGAGCTTCCGAGGATCGACGCGTTTGTCGAAGTGGTTGGCCATGTAGTGCATTTGACCGTGCTTGCCCCCGGCTAACCAGTCCTCCAAACGACGCGCTTCTGCTTCCATAAACGTTGCACGGGCCACTCTCACGAAGGTGAACCCCAGCTCATAAGCTGCTTGCTGCACAATGCGTTTTGGATGCTGCTCTTTCACATTATAAAAAAATCACATAAATTTTGAATCCTTTTGCACTCGCCCCCGTTTATCCCCCTAACTATTGTGATTAACAGTAGCATCAGGTCTCAACCTCTGGGGGGAAGTTGAGGCCTTTTTATTTTAATTACATCTTCACAAAGCGCTCCACCAGAAAGTCCTCCTCCTTATCCTCTCCTTCGCCCAGGCGCAGATAGTAAACTCCACGATCTAAGTGAGCAACGTCAACCGTGAAACGATTGGCGAGCACTACTACCGTTTGTCGCCACACTAGACGACCACGTACGTCAAATATCTTGGCCTGAATTGGTCCTTCGTAGACCTTGTGTACGGTCAGCATTTCACTGACGGGGTTCGGGAAAACCTTAGTCTGTTCAAACAAGTCCAACCCACTGCAATCCTCGTCGATGCCATTATCGGCTAGCTCGGGTGCCTGCGGATAGACGGCGGCGTTCGTATCGTCACAATCGGTATCATCCACCACAAAACCCAGTGGCGCTACCGTTTGGCAAGTGTCAATGGCAATGGCTCCATTACCGAAACCGTCCCCGTCCGCATCCGCAAAGTAGCGGAACACCTCTAGGTCTTCGTCGACCTGACCGTCGCAATCGTTATCCACTCCATCACAGCGCTCTTCGGCGTCCGGATTATCCGCAGCGGAGGTGTCGTCACAATCATCGAAGTTGGCAACGTAACCCGCCGGGGGCGTCATATTACACGTATCCAAGGACACGGACAAGTTGCCAAAGCCATCCCCGTCCGCATCCGCATAGTAGGTAAAGAGTGGCAAATCTTCGTCAATCTGGCCGTCGCAATTATTGTCAATTCCGTCACAGCTTTCCACCGCTGCGGGTGAGATAGTAGCGTCATTATCGTTGCAATCGCCCGTGGTAGCCGTTAGTTCACCCGCTAAATAGGTACTGCTCAACCGCTCACAGTTGATGATGCTACTGCCATCGCCGTAGCCGTCGCCATCCAGGTCGTAAAACCATTCTTGACCAGGATACTCGTTGGCGTCCGCGTCGTTGCAGTCCGTGTTATCACTCACAAAGTTACTCGGCGCGCTACAAGCTAGCGTCGTGACGTTCGCATCACCAAAACCGTCCGCATCGGCATCGGCGTAGAAGGTCAAGAGTACGCCTTCGTCCACTGCTTGGTCGCAGTTATTGTCCAGTCCATCGCATACTTCCGGCGCACCGGGATAAACGCTGGCGTTGCTATCATCACAATCTTCGTAACTAAAGAAACCATCTCCATCCGCATCATTGTAAAACAAAGAACGCGCCTTTACGAAGCCATCCGTACCGATTTCAATACCGATGCGCCGCCCGGGAATATCGTCGATAGGCGGGTGAATACCACCCCATATCCGCGACAGGCTACACTGGTCGGACGCATCCCGATAAGTGGCCCACTGCAGGGTGATGTCTTCGCTGGGGCCATCTTCAAAGACGAGAAACTCGTCTTCTGGCGCTACAAACTCTCCTACTCCGCCGGGGAAAAATGCGTCGCCCGTAATGGCCGTCATCACCTCCGCCGCCGCCCGCGAGAAAGTCGAGTGGCCAGAAATGTAACCTGCGAAGTTGGGCGAAACGAAGGAGGGACGTTGGTAGGGCCACCAATCATCCGCCAGAATCCAACCGACCCCGGCTTCCTGTATTTCCGGGATGGTCACGTAGTCCGGTCCGCGCCAAGCACGTAGTTTTATTTTCCCAATATTTTGCCCCGCAAAACCAGCCAACGGATCTCCGGCACTGACCAGCGCAATAAAGCCATCCAACAGGGGAATACCCGCCGGGTGATAAGAGGGCAAAGCCGCCGAAGTACTCTGCCCCAAGTCGGCCATAGCGCGAATAGCGGAAACGGGCCGTAGGTAGTCGTACCAGCCCTTGATGCCCCAAACGGAGACGGCCACGTCGTGGAGCGTTCCGCCCAGCGTCAGGTACGCTTTGACCTCCCATTCTAGTGGGTCCAGTACCTCCCCCGCACCGTTGAACTGCGGCACAAATTCTGGGTGATCGGTCACGTAATTGAGAATGGTAAACCAGTGTCCGGGTGGAGTTTCCGAATCCGGGCCGTCCGCCCAGAATTCAGCCAGGATGCGGGCGTAGTCACCGCGTGCCACCAATTGTTGCGGATACGGTTCTCCCGTAGCAGGATTGAGCGTATGTCCCTGGCTGGGGTCGCCCCCATTGGCAATGTCGTAAAAGGCTTGGTATTCCGCAAAGGTCGTTGGGAAAGCCTCCACAGGAATATTTCCAATGTTGTTCGGAGAAATATCCCACAGCACGCCATCGTCTGGTGACATATGGGACGACCACGTAGCCACTAAACTAAAATTCCACATGTATTCCTGACTATCCTCGGTCCCCGTCACGTCGAGTAAGGCGGGTGGGCCGGGATCGTGGTATACTAAGTAGTCGTTGCCGTCTCGCTCGAAGACGGTCAAGTCATCAGTCTCCAGTGCGAAGGGTGTCACCTGGCCCCATTCCGGACTGAGGAAACCGGGTGTTGCCCCGGGGAAGACGTTACCACTTTGGTCAATAAATACACTCAGCGTGAGCGGTTGCCAACGATTGTAGTCTGTGATGGTTGGGTTGCCATCAAACTCAACAACCAGTGGGGTGTTAACGGGTTGGTAATGTTGGTTAGCGTAATCGTTGACTTCGTTGGCCCCGTCTTGTAGGCCATACTGAATAAGGTGCTGGGCAAGATAATTCCCCAAAGCCGCTGGCGAACCGTTGCTGTAATCCGTACTCGTAAAGAGCGGATCGTAGCCCAAGTCGGTCATAGTAGAAAAGAATAATGGCAAGCTCACACTCGCTCCCGGTGAGTTGAAAAAGCGGTGCTCCAAAAGCCGGTAGGCGGCGTAGCTGATGGCTTCCTCCCGGGCTGCCTCTATATCGCTTGGCATAATAATACCGTCAAACGGGCAGGTGTAGCCCCCAACGGTTTGTCCCAGAAAGTAGGGACGGGCTTCGTCGTCGTAAACGGCCCACATATCGTACATTGCCACGGAAGTGTGGAACAGATTACGGGCGTGTACCGTGGGGCGCGCAAAGTCATTGCGGATGGCCGTTAGCAGTACCTCGTTCCATTCTCTCGCTACGGTATGCTGTGCTCGTATTTCTTCCGTAGTGATTACGCTTATTATTAACAAGAAAACAATCCCTAGCCGCTTCATCTTCGTACTTTTTTCGTTAAAATCATGTTAGAGGAAAGCAAAAATAGCTAATGATTGTTCAAAAGGAGCGCAAGGCACTTGACCAAAGGCAAAATTTTACTTTTCTTAGAATATATAAATCGTATTTTAGAGTTCTATCTCTCTAACATCAATCAAAATCCCCGCTTATGCGATTATTATTGCTCCCACTTTTCCTGCTGATCACTACTGCTGTATTTTCACAAGCACAACCGAGTGGCACTGCTTCGCAGACTCAGACCAACATGGCGTTTTTACGCCCCGGTGGGCCAACGCTTTCGGATCTAGCGAACTATGGTTCCAAGAACAATGTCGACGGTACCCCCTACCTCTTCGACGACTGGGAAGGTGGCCGCGTACGCTTTGAAGGTCAACCCAACTTTAGTGAGCAACTAGATGTCCTCCTAGACCTCGAAGTTCACCAACTCAACGTGAAACTTTCTACTGGTTTTATTGGCGAATTCCCGATGGAACGCTTAGACGCAGTAGAAGTACATACTAGTAACGGCGACACCGTCAACTACGAAATTCACAACCTGCAGGAACTATTCGGGGCGGGAGATTACGGTCGCCGCTTCTTTCGCGTGTTGCACCGGGGCGAAGGTTACCTGCTGCTGCACCAACCCAACAAGTACCTCCGCCGCGAGGCCGACATCGAAAATTTGGGCATGGTCCGCCGCCCGGACAAATACCTTGAGCGCAACCGCTACTGGTTGTACGACGGCGTACGCATGATAGAAGTGAAGCGCAACCAGCGCCAACTGATGCGCCAGTTACCCGCCAAAGCCTCGACGATGAAGCGCCTCATCCGCGCACACGATCTGGACGTGAGCGAAGACGAAGGATTAGCCCGGCTCTTTGAACTGATGGAAGCAGGATAAAGACACCTCCCACCCCATCTGCCCTTTCTTTTTATCCTTCCGAACAGTGATTTTATCGCTGTCCGGGAGGATATTCCCGAACTTTGGCAATTTTCTGTTTATTTTTCCATCGTTTTGCTACCTTGTGTTAGCAAACAGCAATACCGATGGAAAAATCGCTCCTTTTGGCACTCC
>JBCDIR010000242.1:0-5300 GCA_038748735.1 Bacteroidota bacterium
CTAGGGTCCAGCAGCAATACGGCTCGCCACGGCCCCGGCGGGAGCTGGGTGAACGTATTGTCAATTTTTAGGCAGGCGGAGCAGGCTAGTGCTAGAAGGGCGAAAAAGACAAGGGAGTATTTACTCATTTTCTATTCGAGAATTGTAGCACAGTCAACACTAAGAATAATTCAAAAGTTTAATTATTCGGCTGATAGTACTTCATCGCTTCTGGAATATAGCGTCGCATGTCCTGGATTCTGCTTTCCGTTGAAGGGTGGGTAGACAAGAACTCGGGAGGCGCTTGTCCGTTGCTCATCGCTGACATCCGCTCCCAGAACTGCGGGGCTTCGTTCAGGTCGTAACCCGCCATCGCCATGAAAATCAATCCCAATTTATCGGCTTCTCTTTCGTGTTTGCGGCTAAAGGGTAGCATGACACCTACCTGCGTACCCGCACCGTAAGCGGCCAGCATCATATTCTGGGTAGCTTGGGGCTGGTCGCGCATGTAGGTCGAAAGGGCGACCTGTCCGGCTTGGGCCAGTAGTCCTTTGCTCATGCGTTCGTTGCCGTGGCCCGCAATAATGTGCGCTATCTCGTGTCCCATAACGACGGCTAAGCCATCTTCGTTTTTCGTGACGGGTAAGATGCCGGTATAGAATACGACCTTTCCGCCGGGCATCGCCCAAGCGTTGACCGCCTGGTCTTCTACTAGGTTGTACTCCCACTGAAAACCTTCCAATCGGCTGGCCATGCCATTTTGAGTCATGTATTTCTCCACTGCCCGTTGGATTCTGTTACCCACTCTCTTTACCATTTGCGTTTCGGCGGAATTGGTCGACAACTGATTGGTGTTGAGAAACTCAGAATACTGATTGAAACTCATCGGAAGCAGCGTAGAACTTGGAATCAGGTTGAGCTGCTTTCTGCCCGTAATGGGTACTGTGGCACAAGTCGTCAGCATCAGTGCGAGTAGTCCGTAGAGGAAGATTTTGGAATATTTCATCTTGGTTGAGGTTTGTCGGTATATATTTATAATTACCTTTTATGGGTAACTATACTGGGCCGAAATGAGTTCGTGTAACGTTAGTGATAATGGAGAATGGCGTTGATTTGAAACGTGGCGCTGCCCACCTTATTGTTAGCAGCCGCCAAGCAGGAACCACTAGACTTGTTCGGCCAGGCATGAATGAGTGAAAGCGCAGCAAATTTTGTTTTGAACAAGGCAGAAAACGTAGGCATAGCCTTAGCTATGGCGAGGCTTTCTAACGAAGTACAGAATAAAATTTGCCGCTTGTAACCATTTGAGGCTCTGGGTAAACAAGTCTAATTTACACACCCGCCACCACGGGTTCATTACGCAAGTACATCTTCACGAAGGCCTGTGCATGCTTACGCAACGTAGCCAGCGTGTCCTCATCCGTGATTTCGGACTTATCATCGTTCATCAGTTTACCAACGGACGAGATCGGTAGTTGGTCCGGCAAGGTGGTGACTCCCAGGTAGTTGAGTACACCGCCCAAGTGGTGCAATCCCCGCAGGTTACCCGCCCGTCCGGACGATACGCCAACCAATGCGGCTTGCTTGCCTTGGAAGTTCTCCTTGTACTGACGAATGGAGCAAGCGTCGATGAATAGCTTCAGTACGCCGGAGAAACTGCCGTTATACTCCGGACTCAAAAAGACGAAGGCTTTGGCCGGTAAGATGTATTTATCTTGTACGTTTTTGAGGCTGTCGGGCATCTGGTCCGCGCTGTACATATCTTCGTGGTACCAATCGTGTGGCAGGTCTTCCAGGGCCAAAAAGTGGACCTGATCGCCCAATTCTTCGCGTAAAATGTCGTAATATGCCTGAGCAAAAACTTTCGTGACACTACCTTTGCGGTTGGTGCCGGAAATGACGGTAATCATGTTATTTGGTTTTTTGTTAATTTACTGAGTTGTTGTAAAGCGTATAATTTTAGAGGCTGTTAAGATTTGGCTTTTGAAAATTGTTATGGGGCATTTTTTTGTCCATTGAGGCACCAAAACCGGAGTTTGGCCTTAGCCAAATGAGGATTTTGGGAACCTGCCTGCAGCAGGCAGGCGAAAAGGGGCGAGAAAAGGACCATAACAAAGTCGAAGTGTTAAATTTAAACAGCCTCTCAGGCCATTGTTTTAAAAGTAGCTCAACTGTTAATACGTTAATTCAGTATCTCTGCGCAACTCCGTGTGACTCGCTGTGTTCTTTGTGTAAACCACGGTAGAGCAGCCATCAAGCCAGTTACGCAGAATCATACGTCTTGCTACAACGAGCGTAATTAAAGAGATTTACGACTTGAACGCCAGTAATTAAAAAATGGTTGCCACTAAATGCAAGGAAACACTTTCAAGATGAAACTAACCTTTTACGGACACGCCTGTGTCGCCGTTGAAACCAAAGGAAAAACCATCCTTTTTGACCCCTTCATCACTCCTAACGAGCAAGCGGCAAAAATTGATGTGGACGCTATTCACGCGGACTACATTCTAGCCACCCACGCCCACTTCGACCACGTGGCGGATGTAGAATCTATCGCCAAACGTTGCGGTAGCAAGTTCGTTAGCAACTACGAAGTAACGAGCCACTTTGGGGAAAAAGGCGTGCAAGGTCACCCGCTTAACCACGGCGGTAAGGTGCGCTTTGATGACCTCGGTACCGTGAAATACGTCAACGCGATTCACACCAGCAGCTTTCAGGACGGTAACTACGGCGGCCAACCCGGTGGTTTTGTGGTTTGGAACGACGAAGGCTGCTTCTACCACGCCGGTGATACGGCCCTGACGATGGATATGCAGCTCATTCCGCGCACCTGTCCCAAACTCGATTTTGCGCTCCTCCCCATTGGCGATAACTTCACGATGGGCTACGAGGATGCCGTCCTCGCGGCGGACTTGGTGGAGGTGGAAACGGTCATTGGAATTCACTACGATACCTTCGGTTACATCAAAATTGACCACGCGGCGGCAAAAAAGGCTTTTGCGGATGCCGGAAAAAAGCTAATTTTGTTGTCAATTGGCGAATCGGTAGAATTGTAAACCGTCCCGCCTAGCAACTTACCAGATACCAAACGCTCCTTTCGGGCAAACCTAAATCCTTGATGGCAAGTCACTTGTGATCAAGTTATTTACAGCAGTTTGAGCTTGTTTGATTATAGCTGCGATAGGTAAAAAGCAGTCATTTTTACACTAATCAAGGGACGCACAGAGCCTAATAGCAGGGCTATTAAGGCGAGTACGGTACGCGGAGTAGTGAAAAAAGGGCAATTTTTAACATTGCAAGTTATTGTGAAATAAGCTCTACATTTTTTTAAAACGATACATTCCATTTGCCAATGGGAAAAGTAATTGCTATTGCCAACCAGAAAGGTGGTGTTGGGAAAACGACCACGGCCATCAATTTGGCGGCTAGTTTGGCGATTTTAGAAAAAAAAGTCCTCCTCGTCGATGCAGACCCGCAGGCCAATGCCAGTTCCGGTGTCGGAGCTTTGGAAGAGGATGTGGATACCTCCATCTACGATTGTCTCGTTAACGGCCTAGAAGCCGAAGAGGCCATCTACGAGACGGATACGCCCAACTTGCACCTCATGCCTTCGCACATCAACTTGGTGAGCGCAGAGTTGGAGCTGGCGACCTTTGAGGACCGATCCTACGTTATGAAGGGCGTCATCGACCAAGTGAAAGACGATTACGATTACGTTTTTATCGACTGTCTACCTTCGCTGGGTATTGTGACCATCAACGCCCTCACTGCCGCCGACTCCGTACTGATTCCGGTGCAGTGTGAGTTTTTTGCTTTGGAGGGTTTGTCCAAATTGCAAAACAGCATCAATCTCGTTAAGGAAAATTCCAATCCAGATTTACAAATCGAAGGTATTTTGCTGAGCATGTACGACAGCCGTTTGCGCCTAGCGAATCTAGTGGTGGAGAAGGTCCGCGAAATTTTCGCCGACCAAGTTTTTGACACCATCGTACACCGCAACGCACGGGTAGGGGAAGCACCCAATATGCACATGCCCGTGGTGCTCATCAACGCGAGCAGCCGGGGAGCGATCAACTTCTTGAATTTGGCGCAGGAGTTTTTGCGTAAGAATAACGACGTGATGGTGTAAACTTCTCATAACTTGATTTTTAATACAAGTTTTTAAAAACACAACATGGCCAGAAAGTTAGGATCAGCCCGCAAGGCACCGAAGAAGCGGATGGGGTCGAATATCGACGCGCTATTTAGTGGTGGTAAAAAGAAGGTAGCCGAAACAATCGCGGAGAACCCCGAAGAAGTCGTCCGCGAATTGGCTAAAAACTTCGCTATGATTCCCGTAGCACATATCGAGCGCAATCCCGATCAGCCCCGCTACGAGTTTGACGCCGAAGCACTAGGCGAACTAGCCAGTAGCATCAAGGTACACGGCATCATCCAGCCGCTGACGGTGCGCTATCTGGAACCTAAGCGCTACCAGATTATCTCCGGTGAACGTCGCTGGCGCGCTTCCCAACTGGCCGAACTCGCGGAAGTGCCCGCCTACATCCGCGTCGCTAACGATCAGACGCTACTGGAAATGGCGATCATCGAAAATATCCAACGGGAGGACCTCAACCCCATGGAAATTGCGACCAGTTACCACCGCCTCAAGCAAGAATGTGACCTGACGGACGATAAGCTCGCCGAGCGCCTCGGTAAGCCCCGCACCACTATTACCAACTACCGCAACCTCCTTGACCTGCATCCCAAGGTGCAAAACGCCGTCAAGGAAGAGCAGATCAGCATGGGCCACGCCAAGGCCTTCAAAAACATGGACATCCTGCTTCAGGAAGAATTCCTGGCGGAGATTACCAAAAGCGGCTGGAACGTTCGCCAGACCGAAAGCAAGGCCAAAGCCTACAAAAAGCCCAAGAAAGCCAAGAAGGTTAAAGCGCAAGAGCCCACCAATAAATTCAGCGCTGAGTACGATAAAATTGTACGTGACTTCAAGGCGTTTTTCGGTACGGGTAAGGTCAAAGTAAATATCGAAGACAAAGACAGCGGCAAGGGCCAAGTCGTCATCAGCTTCGACAACCACGACCAGCTGACGGATCTCTTTAAGTGCGTAGAACAGTAATTTAGGTGGTGAGGTGGTGATTGGTCAGGTAGTGGTTTTGCACGCGCCCACCGCCCCACCACCTGACCACCTCACCACCTGAAAAAAGATGCTGCGATTTCTCTTATTTTCCGGGTTTTTTTGGTGCTGCCTTAGCGCTTCCCTCTCCGCTCAGATTACGGACTGATAATGTGGTTAAACAGTTGTGATAGTGGAGCCGCCACGC
>JBCDIR010000243.1:0-5266 GCA_038748735.1 Bacteroidota bacterium
CCGAAAGGTGTACTCCTCGTTGGCCCTCCCGGAACGGGTAAAACCTTGCTAGCTAAGGCTGTGGCGGGGGAAGCGGCTGTGCCGTTCTTCTCCATCTCGGGTTCGGATTTCGTGGAAATGTTCGTGGGCGTGGGTGCCTCTCGCGTACGCGACTTGTTCAAGCAAGCGCGTGAAAAAGCGCCTTGTATTGTTTTCATCGACGAAATTGACGCTATTGGTCGCGCCCGTGGCCGCGGTAATATGCAGGGTGGTAACGACGAGCGCGAGAATACCCTCAACCAACTGCTCGTCGAAATGGACGGCTTTAGTACCGACAAGGGCGTTATCCTGATGGCGGCTACTAACCGCCCCGATGTGCTGGATTCCGCTCTCCTACGCCCGGGACGTTTCGACCGCCAAATCGGTATCGACCGTCCGGACATCAAAGGACGCGAAGCGATCTTCAAAGTCCATTTGAAAACCATCAAAACCGCTTCGGAAATTAACGCGGCGGTGTTAGCAGAGATGACGCCCGGTTTTGCTGGAGCCGAAATTGCCAATGTCTGTAACGAAGCTGCCCTTATCGCCGCGCGCCGTGAAAAACGGGCCGTCGAGTTGGAAGACTTCAATTACGCCCTCGATAAGGTAATTGGTGGTCTGGAAAAGAAAAACAAACTCATTCCACCGGAAGAGAAGAAAATCATCGCTTACCACGAAGCGGGCCACGCCCTCTGTGGTTGGTACCTGGAACACGCCATGCCCTTAGTTAAGGTCACCATCGTACCCCGGGGAGTAGCCGCGCTGGGTTACGCGCAGTACCTTCCCAAAGAACAATACATCACCCGCACCGAGCAGATGCTGGACCAAATGTGTATGACTTTTGGAGGGCGTGCGGCGGAAGAAGTTGTCTTCGGGAAAATCAGTACGGGTGCTCAGAACGACCTGGACCGCGTCACGAAAATGGCCTACGATATGACGACCATTTACGGGATGAATAATAAAGTGGGTCAGGTAAGTTTTTACGGCATGTCGAAAGACAACTTCCAGCGTCCGTACAGTGATGATACGGCTACCCTCATTGATGATGAGGTGCGGAAATTACTGGATTCCCAGTATGTGCGTGCGCACGATTTGCTGAAAGAGCACCGCGACAAACTGGAACTACTCGCTAATGAGTTGCTAGACAAAGAAGTCTTACTCAAAAGCGACCTAGAAAAGCTCATCGGGCCACGTCCGGTCGACGCAAAGGACGAACCCGCTCAGGAGTGGGTTGGCGTAGTAGACAATAATGCGCAAGAGCAGCCTCCCGTTCCTCCGCCAACGGATGACGCGGTGTAGGGGCATTTCTTACGGAAGAATTTAACATGACTCATCCCGAATTTTCGTTAGCACGAAAATTCGGGATTTTTTCATCGTGCTAGTGCTTGAAGTAGCATTCAACTCAATGAAAAGCGGAGAACAAGTCTAATTTATTAAAATAGGAAAAGCTTCCTGCAGCGCCGCAAAGAACGCAGAGTTTACGTGGCGTTTGCCAATTAATCACTACGCAAACGCCGTGTTCGCCGTATCGTTACGCGAACTCATTGCCACAGATACTACTCAACCATCACCAGTTAAAAAAGGCCGACTCGCAATATTCTACGAATCGGCCGCTGCATACTTACGAAAACCAGTGTGTCTAAATAGGGCTTCGGTACTTACCTTAGGTCGAAAGAGGGAGCGCGCTAGTGGTTTGCACGTGCATAGGATGTAGCATCATTTGGTTTTTGGGAAAAACTGCCCGCTGCCGCCCCCTAGAGGCGGCAGCGGTGCCAGCGAAGAAATCAGCCATAAAATGTTCTAAAACGATCACGGAGGCTTCCCTCCTTATGATGACATAAAGATACGATGATTTTGCGAAAATGTAACTAAAAAGATAATTTTTTAATTAAAAAAATGTTTTAATAATCAAAAAAGTTACAATTCAATACCCGCTGCTAAAAACGGCGGGACGCTTGTGCAAATCGGGAGCGGGATGTTTGCGCCAAGCACTAATCGGGTGGGTACGGATGTACTGCGTCGGGAGGGTAACGTCCATGGCGATACCCAGCAGCGTATCGGGGGCCAGCACGCTGAGTGCCGCCTCGAAGACGGCTTGGTTCCGGTAGGGCGTTTCAATGAAGAGTTGCGTCTCCTTTTGGCGGAGCGCGCGCTGCTCTAAGCGTTTCAGGTCTTTGGCCAGATCAGGACGCTTGGGACTGAGGTAGCCATTGAAAGTAAATTGCTGACCGTTCATACCCGCCGCCATCACAGCTAGTAAGATGGAAGAAGGCCCCACGAGCGGCATAACGGAAATGCCCTGCTGGTGCGCTAAGCGTACGACCTGGCTACCGGGATCCGCTACGGCGGGAACGCCCGCTTCCGAGAGTAAACCCACGGCTCGCCCTTGGCGAATGGGACGCAAAAAATGGGGAATATCCGTAGAGTCTGTTCGCTTGTTGAGTTCGAAGAAGAGACAGTCATCAAAACGCCGTGGAAAGGCGACAGCTTTGAGAAAATGTCGGGCCGTTTTAGCCCGCTCGACAATAAACACGTCCAGTTGGTGAATGATGTCGATCACGTAAGCGGGGATGGTATGCAGCGCGTCGTCCCCCAGCGGAACGGGCAGAAGGTATAATTGCGGTTTGAGCGTATTTTCCATGAGCGAAAAATACGAAGTTTAGATACCTTTGCAAGATGAGCGCCACGTATACCATTAAGCTACCCCAGTTTGAGGGACCGTTTGACCTCCTCTTGTTCTTCATTGAGCGGGATGAGTTGGACATTTATGACATCCCCATCGCTAAGGTGACGGACGATTTCCTGGCGTACATTCGGGAAATGGAAGCGATGGATATCGACTTGGCTAGCGAATTCGTACTGGTGGCGGCTACGCTGTGTCGCATCAAAGCTAAATTGCTCATTCCGCGTAAGCCCGTCGACGAAGAGGGTAACGAAATTGACCCCCGCGAAGAGTTGGTGCAACGCCTGCTGGAATACAAGCGCTACAAAAGTATCCTCGACGATATGCGTCAGTTGGAAGAGCAACGCTCGCTGCGCAACTTGCGGGGCAATGTCTCACAGGAACTCCAACAGATTGCGACCAAAGCCCTCGTCGACGCCGAGTTGGAATCCGTAACGCTCTTCAAACTCCTGCGCGCCTTCGAACGGGTCATGCAACGGGTAGAAGACGCCCAGAAGCGGGCAACGGTACACCGTATCGTGAACTTTAGCTACACCATTGAAGACCAACAGCAGCGTATTCTTACCCTCATCAATGCCGGACAGCGCCCCGATTTTGTCGCCGTTTTCGGACAGTGTCAAGATCGTATCCACGCTATCGTCACCTTCCTCGGACTCCTCGAATTGCTCAACATGCAACGCCTCCGCCTCATCGGAGGAACGGCCGTTAACAGCTTTTGGTTGGAGGCTGTACCCATTAGGGAGGAAGAAGAGTAACAGGGTGTCCGTCCTGACAAGGCTCATCTTATCACGTTTTTCTCCACTCTTATCACATTTTTAGTGTAGTAATCCACACGAACAGTAACATTTTTTCACCTGCGATAGTATTCGTATCTTGTACCCTTGAACAATTAAAGGATGTTAGGAGAGCAAGCGTTAAACACCCTCCGCGCCTCGCTGCAACCCTATTTGTCGTTGCTGACCCAGGCGGCCGAGAGCATAAGCGTACAAGAAATTTCCAATTATCCGGTTTTCATTCTGTACGAACAGGCGGAGGAACCGGGAATCGGGCTCCCACTGATCGCTGCGGGGGAAGACACGGGAGATTTATCTTGGTCGGTCAATGCGTCTACTTTGGAAGAATTAGCGGCTAAGAAGATTGTCGCTATGGCCAACGTGGACCGCTTTCGAGAAGTGTATAAAACGCACCCACACGACATTTGCTGTCTAGTGTGGCACGAACAACAAGGGCAGTTCGTGTTTTTACCGCAGGCTCCTAGTCCAAACTCGAAATAGGTTTTTCGAGCTACGGTTACATCCTAAGCTAATTTAGTTCCTTTACTGGTGACCAAGCGACCCTACATCCCTTCCATTTCCGAGCAGCCGTACACTACGCTGCCCAGTGCGAGCGTACGCGTGCTACTCATCGAGGACGATGCCAGCTACGCTGGTTTGGTCAAAATTTTGCTGAACGCCAATTCGGAGCAGCACTGTGAGGTGGTCGTAGCGGGCACCCTACAGGGCGGTCTACAACTGTTGAGTGAGCGGTCGGATTTTGATGCGGTCCTACTCGACTTGAACTTGCCGGATAGCGCGGGCTTAACTACCCTCCATACCTTACTACACGATTTTCCGGCTACTAACGTCATTGTGCTAACGGGTAGCGCCAACGCAGCACAGGGCCTACAAGCCGTAGGGGATGGAGCACAGGATTATTTGGTTAAAGGAGAGTTTGAGCCTAGTCAGCTTTCGCGCATCCTGCGTTTTTCCATGGAGCGCCGCCAAATTTTGACCCGTCTGGAAGAAGCCCAAGCGATGGCGCACGTGGGAAATTGGGAAATTCGCCCCGACCAGGATTATTGCTACATCAGCAAAGAAATCTTCCGTATCCTGGAGGTAGAAACCGAGGGGCAGGGGCTCACTTACGATGAGCTTTGTGCCAGTCCGTTCTCGCAACTCCACTACCTATTGGCGCACGAGAAAACGGCCGCTGGCCAAGTTGATTTCCAACAAGAACTCACCTGGGAAGCCCGGGATGGCAGCCAGCGCTACGCACAACTGAGCAGCCGCAAGACCATCAATCGCTACGGGCAAACGACCTACCAAGGTACTTTACAAGACCAGACCATTCAGAAGCGCGCCCAGGAATTGCAGCGCGCCCAGGAGATAGCCCAAGAAACAGCCCGGGTACGCGAGCAGGTCATCGCTAACGTGAGCCACGAATTGCGTACGCCCATGAACGCAATACTGGGAATGAGTGACCTGCTAGCGGATACGAAACTAGCGAACGAACAACGGGACTATCTGGATTCCATTCAGGATGCCTCCCAATTATTACTCGGTATCATCAACGATATTCTACTGACTTCTAGCCTCCAAAATGGTTCGGTAGAAATCAGCACGGCCGTCTTTGACCTGCCGCTGGCGGTTCGGCGGGTAGTAGAAATGTTGCAACCCAAAGCCAGAGCCAAGGGCCTTTACTTGAATTTCAACATTGCTGCGAATATTCCCACTTTCGTCGAGGGAGACAAGCTGCGCCTGAGTCAAATCCTATACAATATTGTGGGGAACGCCATCAAGTTCACGG
>JBCDIR010000244.1:0-5255 GCA_038748735.1 Bacteroidota bacterium
CACGTCAGATGCCCGTAGGGTTACGCGTAAGCAGCTGATAAGAAAATCTCCGCGCCCTCCGTGGGGCCCTCGGCGTCCTCCGTGTAAACCCAGTTAGTATGGCGCGCGCTGTTTCTAAGCTCAGATAATTTTTGCATCTTTGGTAATAACCAAACAAAAAACATCGTGCTACATTTTCTACGCCCTGCGTGGCTTCCGCTTTGGGGAGTTATCGCCTTCATTGCATTGGCCACTACCGCTTTTGCGCAAGCTGACCCGGACCTCCGCAACAGTGTTCAACTACAAGCGACGGTTGATCCGCTGGCGGAGAGTATCCAACTCCACTGGCAGCCGTATACGGAAGTCACCAATTACAACATTCAGCGTCGCAATATTACGACGGGAGGTCCCTTTGTGACCTTGGCCAACCCGTATGACGCTACTGCCACCAGCTATACCGATAATGACGTGGAACGCGGCGTCCTGTACGAATACCGCATCCGGCGTGACCCCGCAGGTTGGGGGTACTTGTTCAGTGGTATTGAAGTGCCGGCGGTGGAAGCACGAGGAGGAGTACTCGTGCTCGTAGATGACCGTTTTGGGGTCTCCTTGGAAACGGAAATCAGCCAATTAACGCGCGATTTGCGCCTGGATGGTTGGACGGTAGACGTGCAGCTTATTTCGAGTGACAGTTCCGTCGCTTTCGTAAAACAAGTGATTCAGGACCGATACGCGGCGTCGAATGAGCAATTAGAGGCACTTTATCTGCTGGGGCATATCCCCGTACCGTATTCGGGTAACCAAAACCCCGACGGTCACGCCAATCACCGAGGGGCTTGGCCCGCCGACGTATTCTACGGGGAACTGGACGGTACTTGGACGGACGTGAGTGTTAACAACACCACCGCCGCGCAGGCGCGTAACCACAACGTGCCGGGCGACGGCAAATACGATCAGACGACCATTCCTAACCCGGTGGACTTGATGGTAGGGCGCGTAGATTTTTACAATATGACGGCTTTTGACGTATCCGAAGAGGAGCTGCTACGACGGTATCTGCAAAAGAGTCACGCCTTCAAAGAGCGAGCTTTTGTTCCCGAACGCCGGGCGTTGATTGAAAATAACTTTGCCAATTTCGATGAAGGCTTTGGCCAAAATGGTCTGAAAAACTTCACGCCTGCGGTGGGTGCGGATTCGGTTTTTTACCGAGACCACAACGAGCTACGGACCCATAATTACCTGCTGTCCTACGGTTGTGGTGGCGGAAGCTACACCGGTGCCGGAGGGATTTCCAACACTAATTTGCTAACGGAAGATTCGCTCCAAACGGTGTTTGCGATGCGTTTTGGTAGTTACTTTGGCGACTGGGATGTCCCCAATAACTTCCTGCGGGCTTTCCTCGCTTCCGGTACCGTCCTGAGTAATGCCTGGGCGGGACGTCCCAACTGGGCCTTCCACCCGCTGGCGATGGGGCAGACCATCGGGCAGTGCGCCCGCCACACGCAACGCAACGAAAACAATACCTACCAGAGTGGCTTCGGCAACCGTGGCGTACACGTAGCCCTGCTGGGCGATCCTACCCTCCGCCTCTTCATGGTCGAACCCGCCCAGGATCTACTGCTGACCGAAGCAGCCGGTACCGTCACGATGAGTTGGACGGCTCCCGAACAGACCGTTGACGGCTATTACGTTTACCAAGAGACGCCGACGGGTTGGGAGCGACTCCACGATCTACCGATTCAGGATAATAATTTTACCGTAGACTGCCAAGCGGCGGGTACGTACCACTATATGGTCAAGGCCTTGTACTTGGAAGAAACGGCCAGCGGTACCTACTTCAACCTCAGCCTCGGCAGCAGTGATAGCATCACTACAATGACGGATTTGAACGTCACGGCTGATTTTTCCCTGACGGATAATAACGATGGCTCGCTGGTGTTGACCAACACCAGTTCGGGGGGTAATACGTACCAGTGGACGTTCAGTGACGGTACGAGTTCCTCGGACGAGAATCCGCTAATAATGGGGGTGCCAACGGGTGATTTTAGCGCAACCCTCGTAGTGAGCAATGGTTGCACTAGCGATACGTTGACGCAAAGTTTGGTCGTTACCCAGTTGGAAACGCCCGTTGACAATACGCTGTTTTCGGTCTACCCCAATCCTACGGCGGACGTGGTTTTCGTACAAATGACCGGACCGCTAACGCCAGCTACTACCGTCGAAGTACGCAGCGCCAAGGGACAACTACTGCGAACCCTTCCACTAGTGACAACTCATCAAGCAGTCGATTTGACGAACTATCCCGCCGGAACGTATCAGGTGACGCTGGTACAAAATCAGCAGGTCTTGGAGCGGTTTTCCGTACTGCGGTTGTGAGCGTATCGGGCTTCCTTAGTCTGAATCATAAAAGGTTGGCCAATCCCACTGTAAATGGTCTTTGGGGTAGTAAGCTATCACGGTGCGGAAGCCCGTGAGCGCGTCTCCCTCGGTCTCCAATTGCGCGCGGCGTTCGCTACTCGGAGTTTCCCAAGTACCACCTTTTACGACGCGTTGGCGAGGGCTCGTACTCAATTCGTAATTACTGTAAAAGAGGGCATGACCATCCGCGTCCGTACCGTACCAGCGAGCGTTGTTGAGGTGACCTAGGTGGTTTTTTTCTTCCGGCACACCTGTTTCGTCCACTAGGAGTCCGCCTTTGGGGAAGCCACTATTTTCCATGACTTGCGTCCAATGCACAGCGGGTGCAGCCTGTGCTTGGTATTCGTCGACGACCCATTCGCGCACCCCGCAATGGAGTCCGAGGATGCCATAGTCCCGGCGAGCGTAATTGATGGGTCTTGAGTGACCGTTATCCACCGCTAAAAATGGCAGTGTATCCGCAGCGGAATAGAGCGGCTTACTGGACCAGTTGGCCAGTCGGAGGTAGTGGTTGTCCGCATAGGGGAGGGGTTCCGTACGCCGAATTCGTGGCTTGCGTTTAGGTTTCCAGAAGCGTTCGTTGTCGAGGTAATCCCACTCGGCTTCGGTGGGTAAGCGAAAGCCGGCAAAGAGATAACCGTCAGTGAAGAGAACGGGGCGTTCGCCGTATTGTTCGTCGGGTATGCCCTTACGAACGCTGCCTTGGTACTGCTCAAAAAGAAAGGCTTCCGTATTGAACGTGTCTTCGTCTTTTTGGTGGAAATTAGCGTTTAGGTACCCACGCTGAATGAGCACGGCTTCGTTGAGGCGGTCGGTTTTCCAACGCAAATAGTCCTGAACTTGCAACCACGTCAACCCCACCACTGGATACTCCGCCAGTGCGGGATGCGTGAGTTGTTGCCCCATCATCGGGTCATTGTACGCGGGGTGATCCGGAACGTATTTGGGTAAAGCCGCTGCGTATACTTCGGGATAAGAGTCGCCGTATACGTCTTGTAACCACTGCAAATACAGACGATAATGGGCATTACTTTCTTCCTGAATACTGACGTAAAAGGGTGCAATAACACCATCACCCGCTACGAAAATGAGGTCTTCGGGTACGTAGCGCCGCTCGGCTTTGGGCAAGTCTGTGGTACCTTGTGTACGCTGACTCGGGTAGCATTGCGACAAGCAACACCAGACGCTGATGAGTAGGAATAGGCGGTGGTATTTCATAGATTTCGGAATAGGCGAACTACTGGACGCAACTTGGTCTGGGGTAAACGTAAAACTTACCTACTCATGCGCCCTTCCTTACGTTGCTGCGTACTGTCACTGTCAGTGGGGACACGACGGGGCGTAGTGGCGTTCCGCGCGACGAGGCGCTGGTCGGGCCGACCTTCTACGATGGGTTGAGCGACCTTAGGACGAGGGTACCGAACGGCAATTTGCACGACTTCACGGGGGGTGTCTGCGGTGGACTCCAGGGAGGGAAGTTCTTCCCATTCCGTCACCGTTTGTGCGGCGGCCAGTGGTCCGGGAGACGCGCTATCCGTTTTACCTAGCCAAAAAAGAATGGTGGATAAGCCAATGAGCAATGCTAAGCTCGCTGCCATACTGAACACGCGCGGGGATACGCCCAAACGCGACCGTACGGAGCGTAGCTGGGAGCGCTTGGGCTGCATCCGCTGCTCAATACGCTGCCACGCTTCGGGGCGAGGTGACTGGCGCAACTGCTCCGCTTGCTGGCGAAATTGTTCGAAAAATTGATCTTTATTTTCCATAGTTCTTGTTCCATTTTACGCAACAACGAGGGGAAATCCCGTGCTCATTGTGAGTTCGATACGGAGGCTCGGGCCGTTCCGCGTGCTTCCTGTTGGGCCTGGGCAGTCAGTAATTCCTGCATTCGTTTTTTGGCCAAAATCAACTGTGATTTGGAGGTGTTGATGCTGATGCCCAGCAACTCGGCAATCTCGCGGTGCTTGTAGCCTTCGACGACGTATAAGTTAAAAACTGTACGGTAGCCGTTGGGGAGTTGGTCCAGTAGCTTCAGAATATCCTGAGCGGCTAGCTTAGCACTGAGGTTTTCGTCGGTACGCAGGTCAAAGTGTTCCTGGATTTCGTAGGCGTTTTTCAGGGCGTGCTTTTTGCGTAGCGCCATTAGGCATTCATTGACGATAATGCGCCGAATCCAACCTTCAAAGCTACCCTGGTGGTTGTACTGCCCCAAGTGCTTGAATACCTTACAAAAGCCCTCCACCAGTGCATCTTCCGCGTCTTCGTTCCGCTTGAGGTACCGGCGACAGACGGCCATCATGATCGGCGAGTAGCGCTCGTACAGACTACGCTGCGCATTCGGTCGCTGTTGGATACAGCCCGCTATGAGTTGCTCTTCGGTCAAACTGGTAGTTGTTACTTCACCACTAAGATGCGCATTTTTGAACTTTTGTTGGGTGGGGAGCTGTTTTTTTAGGAAGAAATGAATGCGATATGAAGTTATTCAGAAATTGGACGCGTCAAGACATTGCAGATCGTTTCGGATTAGACGTCAAGCAGGACTGTTCTTATCAAAGGCATTATTCAACAGATTACTCAAGAGCAGGCAGGGACCCAAGCCAGTAGGGCAGGGGCACCCAAAAGTCGTCGGTGACATCCTTTAGGCGGGTTGGCTGACGCTTTTTACGACTCGATGAATTATAAGTGTTTGTAAACCAGTAAATTACCAAGTCGTCGTTGGAGGATGGACAATACGTTACTGGCGGTCGACGCGTTCGGTGACCCGTTTAGGGCGGTTTTCTCAATTTTAAATGGCTGGTTATCAGTAATTACCGTATATTTACTGGCGGTCTTTGAATTGCACCAGTTGGAATTGAAAC
>JBCDIR010000245.1:0-5243 GCA_038748735.1 Bacteroidota bacterium
GCGGGTTCGACCTGCCTGCCCCGCTTCGCGGAGCGGCAGGCAGGTTCCCGCCTTCGGTACTAAGGCTCAATCACGTTGGTGATTGGGTCTTTTTTCATTTTTGATACTCATACTCTTCAAGCGTTTAGCAAGGAACGTTCGTAATCATTCAAAAATTGAAGAAATTTTTCTCGATCTGCGGCAAATTCCATTTCACTTTCTAGTCTAAGGCGGTCTGCTTTTTTATGCTCGTCCCACCATTGTTGTAGTTCAGTAGAATAGGAACTCACATCTTCAATTTTTTGTAATCTCCTACAAAGTTCAGCGGCTACTTTACGCAAATCATGCTCATCTAGTGCCTTATCCGTAACATTTCTGTGCATACCACTTGACCACCAGGTCTTGTTGAGCGGTATCCCGTCGAGTTCATCCAAGAGGTAGTAAACCTTTCCAATCTCTTTATCTAGTGCCGTTACGCTGGGGTATTCTGGATGACATGGCATGATTAACTTCCTTTAAAGTATTCCATCCCCTTGATGACCTGATTATTTTGATTAAACAGTGTTGCATTGTCCCAGTGGGAGCCTTGGCCCCAACGGGTAGAACATAGCGAAGACACCCACGCTGGCTCCCAATAAAGCAAACCGCTGCCTCCCCCTTCTATTATTTTTTGTTCCAACTCAATGAGATAGTCATATTGCCCCTGCGGACTGATGGTAAAGCCTGGAACGGCCGCATCTTCGCCTAAGATATTATTCGCCGTATCGGCATTTTCAAGTGTGTAAGGATAGGCCGTTTCGACGATCATCAGCCTTTTACCGTAGGTTTGGGTAAGCGTTTGAATAGCACTAGGGAGTTGATTCAGCGAGTATTCCGACCATTTAGGATAATAGGAAATACCTATCCATTCAAAGTCAGTAATTCCGTGCTGAGCCGCTTCCTCAAACCACCAAAGTGCATGCTCAGGTTGTGCAATATGAAGAAAAGATTCAATTCTTTCATCAAACCGGGATGCAGCGTCTCTGACTGCCTGTAATCCCCTATTGATTAAAACAGCGTTACGTGTCCAATCTATACTTTCGTATTCCCGGTCTGGATCTTGCAATATTTCGATATTTATCTCATTACCTACTTGGACAAATTCGGGTAATAAACCTTCTTCATTCAATTGTGCTAAAATCTTAAACGTATAGTTATAAACTGAATCCCCGAGAACAGTTGTCTCATCCACAACGGGTAACCATGCCAGTGGCACTCGTTGCTTCCCGGGATCGGCCCAGTCGTCAGAATAATGAAAATCAAGTAGGATGGGTATCGCTAAGGCCTTAGCTCGGGCAATTGTTCTTTTTACGTCTTCGTAAGTAGAATAAGTAGTCCAATCAGGATTATGCCACAATCGTACCCGAACTAAATTAGCTTGGGCGTTCTTGAAGATTTCAAATGGATCTTGCGCTACACCAAATTCATTGTAGTAGTTAGCACCACAGTCTTCCAACTCGTTAACGTAGGACAAATCAGCACCTCGATAAAAATCTTGAGCCATTTGCTCCTCCTCTTCAGGTGAAATAATGGGAGACACCTCTTCCTCACTGGATTGACAATTGGCTAGAAGTAAACTGAGTAAGATGATAAGTTTGGAAAGTAACTTCATGTTGAGTTTTTAGTTGATGACCTTCTCTATTTCATAAATAGAATTAATCTTCCCCGCGAACACGCAGTAAAAAGGTGGTGCATCACTCAGGCGGGCAATTTCCGTCGGGCGGCCATCATCAATGTAATTGGCGCGAAGCTTGGATTTAATGGTAAACATACTCGTGGCGTAGAACAACTGCACCCCGGCTTGCAAGTATTGCCGAATTTGCGCGAGCATCTTCGCATAATTAGACGCGGGCCGAGCCGGGCAGCCATTGCAAATACTCGTGTAGTCTGGTCGACAGCTCACCGCTGCCGTTTGACAGTCAAAAGCGGGCAGGGGTTCGTAAGAAACTTTGTGGTGGGTATAGGCTACCGACGAAAGCGATAGCAGCCCCGATTTTCCGTAGGGCATGATACTCGCAAACGGACCGTCCATAACCGTCAGCCCCGTGTTGCCGAGCTGTGGACTGGTCACGAAGGCCATTTCTGAGATTTCGTGCATCAGCCGAATGTCGTTGACTCCAAACAGGCG
The DNA here is from genome assembly GCA_038748735.1 of Bacteroidota bacterium. GTDB lineage: Bacteria > Bacteroidota > Bacteroidia > Chitinophagales > Saprospiraceae > Lewinella. The sequence goes on from JBCDIR010000245.1 coordinate 2,147, forward strand.
ATTAATGGCGTTGCTGCCACTGTAAGTAGCGTTGATAACCTGAGCAGCTCGTAAACTGAAGGTATGGTCCTTACGATGATCGTGGAGGGATACCCGCCACTGCTCCGCTTCGGTTTCCGCTGTTTTCACTTCGTGACGGAGCAGTACGCGCACCCGCTTATCGGCTAGTACCCGCTGCCGGTAATAACGGGCCAGTAAGATCGGATCGAAGGTGTATTCGGTCGTTTTGAATACCGCTTCGAGTCGGTTGGTGTTGAAATGCGGATGGCGGGCCACACGCTCGCATTTGAGGTCGATATAGGCACAAAAGCGCTCAAACTGACGCGCATCCGTGAAGCTACCGAAGCGGTCGATGGCGTAGTACTTTTCAAAATCAAAGAGGATAAAATCGCGGTGTTCACGGGTGAAACGGGCCTTGTTTTCGTCGGACATGAGCGCCGTCGCTACCGAGCGTGGATAGTGGTAACCGCCGTGCAGCCGCGCTTGGTTGACGATGGATGCTTTGCGCAGCAATTCGGTCTCCTTTTCTACCAATACCACCGATTGCCCCTGCCCCGCCAGGTACAGCGCCGCGTAGCAGCCGAAAAGACCTCCACCAATGATTAGAACATCTACTTCCATACGGAAATCTTACGGGACGACATGTTTATCGTTATTTGCGGGTGCATTTCATTTTGTCGGTGGGAATCCTCAGGTTCACCAAACTTTTGGAAGTTTAGTGAACCGCTTTCTTCGAATAATGCGACATTTTGAAATACACCCTTATTTGCTTCCAAGCTGGACAAAGATAAGTACTTCTTGGCGACCGGGTCACGCCAACAACTCAACGATTATACTTCTCCTACTTTAAGCGCAATTTCGTACGGATGAGTTAACTGCGTTGTGAACTAAAATCCTATTTTTTTGTCCTAACCTCCGAATTCATCAACAAAACGCTACGGGTTGAAAACCTACGATTTTGTCATCATTGGGGGTGGTTGCTCGGGTTTGGCCACGGCACTACAGTTACTACGACGGGTAGACAAAGCGGCCAGTATCCTCATCGTCGATCGGGATAAAAAGCAGACCAATGACCGGACTTGGGCCTTTTGGACGCAGGAAGACCTCCCCCTCGAATTAGACAAAATCGTGAGCCACCGCTGGACGGAATTAGCGTTTCGTGGTCCAACTTACGAGCGCCAGTTGAACATTGCCCCCTACACCTACCAATACATCAAGGGACTAGACTATTACCAATACTGCCACCAACTCCTCGGGCAGTACCCGTCGGTAGAATTTCAGTATGCCAACATCAAAGCAACCCACGCGGATGCTAGCGGTCCCTACGTTTGGGTCAACCAAGAAAAAGTGCGTGGCCAGTGGATATTCGATAGTCGACCGCAGTACGTAAGCGCTACGGAGCGGCAAAACGGTCAGTATTTTCTGTGGCAACACTTCCGGGGTTGGGTCATCGAAACGGAGCAGGATACGTTTCAGCCCGACTGCGCTACCCTGATGGATTTTAGTTACAATCCGGGAAACAGTACGGCCTTTTTCTACCTCCTACCCTCCTCGGAGCGTAAAGCACTCGTAGAATTCACGCTCTTCGACCAGCAACTCCGCTCGCCCGCGTTCTACGATAACGCTATTACCGATTACCTCCGGCAGCGCGGCATCAACAACTACCAAGTGCTCGAAACGGAAACGGGTAAAATCCCCATGACCAACGTTCCGTTAACGCGCCCTCAACACGAACGGATTATCCCAATCGGTTCCGCTAACGGTGCGGTGAAACCAACTACGGGTTACGCTTTTTTGCGTATTCAGTACCAAGCCAAAGCACTAGCCACTACCCTAGCGAAAACGGGGGAGCTAGTATCAACATCATCACCTACCAACCGCTTCGATTGGTACGATAACCTGCTCCTCCACCTGCTGACCAACTACCCCGCAAGAGGCAGCGAGATATTTTGTAAACTCTTTGAAAAACAGCCCTTTACGCGTATTTTACAATTCCTGGATCAGGATACGCACGTGGGGCAAGAACTGTTGCTCTTCAAGGACTTACCCGTCCCTTTGTTCTTACGAGCGGTACAGGAACGTTGGCAACAGGCCAGCGCTTTGTCCCCCAAAATTTCCGTACCGTCCAACGCTACTGGTTATGATCGTAAGTTATCCTAGGCTGTGGCGGGTTTTACTCTTCGTTACCCTGGCGATTGCGCTGGTGGGACAGCTCCTACCTCCAGGAAACTGGTCCGCTTACCTAGCGTTGTTACTCATCTTATTCGTAGGTATTCCACACGGTGCGGCGGATCATAAGTTATTTCAGCAGTTGTTGCTCCAACAATTTAACTGGCGCTACTTGGCCCTGTTTTACGTCGTCTACCTCGGCGCAATGGGTGGGGTCGTACTGCTATGGTGGGCATTGCCAATCGTAGCCTTAATTAGTTTCGTTTTGCTGTCCGCTTATCATTTTGGTCAGGCCAATTTTCACTATTTGGACCAACCCACTTGGGTCAAAAAACTGTTGTTCATCGCCTGGGGATTGTGGGTGATTGCTACGCCAATTTTCTTTCACTTTGAAGAAACGGTCCCCATACTAACGGCCCTACTCGGTCCGCTGAGCTTTCCGCTCGGTCCTGACCAACTCGCGTTACTGGCGGTCGGAATGACCATTGTACTAGCGCTGGTTTTGGCCGTAATACTGCCGAAGAAACTCCTGCTCAAAGAGTGGCTGAGTTTGGGCTGTCTGCTCTGCTTGTTTTGGGGTACGCCCATGCTGCTGGGCTTCGGTCTGTTCTTCGCGGGTTGGCACGCGCTTCCCTCGGCTATTGACCAAATTCGTTTTTTTCAGACCCGAACTGCCACCTATGGCTTTCGGCAGTATCTGCTGGCCATTCTGCCTTATAGTCTACTAGCCGTAGGTGGCATCTTATTTTTCCTTTGGCTACTGGGCAGTACGGCCTTGACGGAATTATGGCCGGTCGTCTTTACGGCTATTGCCGCACTCACCCTCCCCCATATGCTACTGCTAGATCAAGTGTACGATCGTTTAGAAAAAGCATAATCCACATAAAATTTGAAAACACCTTGTTATGTGAGCATTTTACTGGGCTAA
>JBCDIR010000246.1:0-5227 GCA_038748735.1 Bacteroidota bacterium
AGCACGTCGAAGGTGAGGGGCTAATGATGACTTTCAATCAAGAAATTGCCGTGTCGTCGGGTTCGGCTTGTACGTCGGCTTCGTTGGAGCCTAGCTACGTCCTCGTAGCCTTAGGTTTGGGCGATGATTTGGCACACTCTTCGATTCGTTTCAGCCTCGGACGTTTTACTAAAGAGGAAGACATCGACTACGTAATTGACGCACTCGTAAAGGGCGTGAATCACATGCGTGACTTGTCACCGATTTGGGAAATGTACAAAGAAGGAGTGGACATTGACGCGATTGAGTGGGCGGAGCATTAGGACCGTCTCGGCTGAGCCGAGACGTTGCTAGAGGGATTGACCACGCTGCGCTCATTTGTAGGACGCTTGGTCGTTCACGAAGTGTCCCGATTGACCGCTGCTTTATCTTTTATTTTTGAACATTAAAAAAGCTAGAAAAATGGCTTATTCTGATAAATTACTGGACCATTTTAAGAATCCTCGTAACGTAGGCACCCTTGATAAGGGTTCGGACGAAGTAGGGACTGGCCTCGTGGGTGCGCCCGAATGTGGGGACGTAATGCGCTTACAAATTCAGGTGGATAAGGAAACAAATACTATCGTAGACGCGAAGTTTAAGACCTTCGGTTGTGGTTCAGCGATTGCTTCTTCTAGTCTGGCAACGGAATGGTTGAAGGGCAAGTCGGTAGATGATGCGCTGGCCATTGACAATATGGCAATCGTGGAAGAGTTGGCGTTGCCACCGGTGAAAATTCACTGTTCGGTACTGGCGGAGGACGCCATTAAGAGTGCCATTGCAGACTACCAGACGAAGAACGGCATTGAGGTGTCGGAAGCGGCTTTGGAGAAAGCACACTAGACCTGCTGTCTTTTGTGTGGTTAACGCAGAGGGCGCAGAGCGTCTCACGGAGAAGCACAGAAAACTGTTGGAGCTTTGCGGGTGTGAAGATTTTAGCCACTATCCAATTTGTAAAATTAAAAAGGTAATTATGTTATTCGTAGCAGAAAGTGCCAAAGATAAGATCGCGGAGTTACGCTCTACGGAGAATCTCAGTGAGGAATATTTCTTGCGGGTGAGTGTAACGAGTGGTGGCTGTTCGGGTTTGTCGTACCAGATGGATTTTGACAACGAAGCACAGCCCAACGATCAAGTATTTGAAGATAACGGTGTGAAAGTAGTCACCGACTTAAAAAGCTTCTTGTACCTGTGCAATACGACGCTGGAGTTTTCCGGCGGTTTAAATGGCAAGGGCTTTTATTTTAATAATCCTAACGCGGCCCGCACCTGTGGGTGTGGCGAGAGTTTCGCGGTATAGGCCGCCTGATAAATTAGGAAATTTTAACGTCTAAGTTATCCCGGATACTGCACTTTATGCAGGATTCGGGATATTTTTTTGTAGTCCGGTGTAGGATTTGGGAATCTCCAGGTTTACCAAACTTTTTGGAAGTTTAGTAAACCGATTTCTTCGGACAATGTGACATTTTGAAATGCACCCAATACTTTGGTTCCACTGACGCTATTGGTCAGAGTTCAAAACACGCGGCGGCGCGAAGGGCGCAGCGATTATGCGGCGTTTGTCTTTTTCTCCGCTGCGCAATCGTCGCGCCTGCCTGACGGCAAAGGTAGGTACGCCGCATCTCTGCGTGAGGCCGATATATCGTTTTGAATTTTAGTAGTTGAAGTAGGGTTTGACTTTGCTCCAGCATAGTTAGTGCAGTAAACCCAAAGTGTATTACGCAAAGAAATTTTACTTTTGTTGCGTACACTCCATGTTTAAATCCTAGCACCACGATCATGTACCGCATCGGCTTTGATGCCAAACGAGTTTTTCACAACTTCACCGGACTGGGTAATTACAGCCGCACGCTGTTGCGTAATCTAGCGCAAGCGCGCCCTGAATGGACGTATTTCCTCTATACGCCTAGTCCCCGTACGCACGACGAAACCCGCGACTTTCTCGACAATCCCATGTTTCAACTACGACAACCCACGCAGTGGCAAAAACTGGGTTGGCGAAGCTACCGTATGACCAGTCATTTCCGTACGGACGAGTTGGACCTGTACCACGGGTTGAGTCACGAACTACCCTACGGCATCCGCTCTACGAAAGTGCCGAGCATCGTCACGATTCACGATTTGATTTTTCGCCATTATCCCGATCAGTACGCGTGGTTTGACCGTCAAATGTACGATCGCAAATTCCGCTACGCGTGCGATAAAAGTGACCTCATTATCGCCATCAGTGAGAGTACAAAGCGGGACATTATGGACTTTTACGGCACACCGGCCGATAAAATTCGGGTGGTCTACCAGAGTTGCCACGAGGGGTTCATGGTCAAACGAACACCGAAAGTACGCGAGCAAACCCTGGAAAAGTACCAACTACCGAGCGCGTTTATGCTCTACGTCGGTTCGTTGATTGAGCGCAAGAACCTGTTGGGCATTATAGAAGCCATGCACCGTTTGCCCGTAGCGGACCGTCTCCCTTTGGTCATCGTGGGTCAAGGGGACGCTTACCGCAAGAGGGTACTAGCGCTCGCCGAGCAATACGGACTCACTCCCCTACTCCACTTTATTCGTCCGCTTTTCAGCGATTTGCCCGCCCTGTATCAGCAGGCGCAGTTGTTTTTGTATCCTTCCTACTTTGAGGGGTTTGGCATTCCCATTTTGGAAGAACTTTATTCGGAAACGCCCGTGCTGACCTCCAATCGTTCCTCCTTACCCGAAGCAGCGGGAGCGGGTGGCTACCTCGTCGCTCCGGATGATTACGAAGCGATGGCCGCAGGAATACAAAAGCTACTCTCGGACAGTGACTTGTGCCAAGCACTAATTAGGGCGGGCTACGCGCACGCACAACAGTTTCAGGGCGAGCACCTGACGGCGCAACTACTGAAAGTATACGAAACGCTGCTTTGAGTAGCGAATTGAAGAAGGTGCATTTTATTTTGTCGGTGGGAATCTCCAGGTTTACCAAAACTTTTGGAAGTTTAGTAAACCGATTTCTTCGGACAATGCGATATTTTGAAATACACCCATTGAAGATCATCCGTAAGATGTTCAATCGATTTGTTTCTCGCTCACCATGTTGACCAAATTCAAACCAACTATGTCCACCATTTCCATTGACCCCACTAGCCTACTCCAAGCGGAAGTCTACCAATATTTATCGTCGGCGGTGGCGCCGCGGCCCATTGCGTTTGTGAGTACACAGGATGCGGAAGGGCGCGTCAATCTGAGTCCGTACAGCTTTTTTAACGTCTTCAGTTCCAACCCTCCGGTGATGATTTTTTCGCCCGTGCGCAGTGGGCGAGATAATTCGACGAAACACAGCTTGGATAATGTGTTGGAGGTACCGGAAGTCGTTGTCAACATTGTCAATTACCCGTTGGTGGAGCAGATGTCACTAGCGAGTACGGCCTACGCCAAAGGGGTCAATGAATTTGAAAAGGCGGGTTTAACGGCCGTTGCCAGTGAAAAAATTAGTCCACCGCGCGTGGGGGAAGCGCCCGTCGCCTTTGAGTGCGTTGTGGATCAAGTGATTGCCTTGGGACAGGAACCCGGAGCGGGTAATTTAGTCGTAGCGCGCGTAGTAATGATTCACGTCCAAGACCAATATTTGGACACCAATGGTAAGCTCGATGCTAACCAACTGGATTTGGTGGCGCGTATGGGAGGCAGTTGGTACACGCGGGCGTCGGGGGAAGCCTTGTTTGAAATCCCAAAACCCATTCGTAAGCAAGGTATCGGTGTCGATCAGCTACCGGAGCATATCCGTAATAGTACCGTTTTGACGGGGAATAATCTGGGGCGTTTGGGCAATGTAGAACGATTACCCACCGCCGAAGAAATAGCCAGATTGCAAACCGAAGATGACGTACAAACCGCGTTGCGTAAAGCAGATAGTACTGCTGTTCATCAACTAGCCCAGCGCTGGTTGGAGGCAGGAAAAACGGAGCGGGCACTGGCACTCTTAATGACTATTGAGTAAAATCTACTGGCGTAGTGTATTCTGGAAGTATAATCGCGCAGAGGAACCAAAATCACGAACTTGTACTAGCCTGTAAAATAGCTTATATTTGTAAGAATCAAATACCAACTATGGCCGTCAGCGCACTACTAGAACCGATCATCAAATCCGCTGCCTTTCCGGATATGCTCTCCGAACTCCAAACGATTTGGGAGGCGGAGCAGTTGCGCCGTGCCGAGTTCTACAACTGGGTCACGCCCGACATCAAGGCGGAATTTATTGAGGGGGAGATTGTGGTACATTCCCCCGTACGGCTGCGTCATAATAGTATTTCAAAGCGCCTCACTGCGCTACTGGATTTTTACGTTATCAAAAACAACCTCGGTTTCGTTGGTATTGAGAAGATCATGGTGCGCCTGACGCGGAACGATTACGAGCCAGATATTTGTTTCTTTGGCAAAGCGAAAAGCGAAAAATTCACGGAGGAGCAAACGCTCTTTCCCGCGCCCGACTTCGTGGTGGAAGTCACTTCTCCCTCCACGGAAGGCCGCGACCGGGGCGTGAAGTACGAAGACTACGCCCGTCACGGCGTACAAGAGTACTGGATAGTGGTGCCGAATACACAAACGGTGGAGCAGTACCAACTGAAGGGTGACACCTACGAACTAGTGGTCCAACACACTAAAGGCGAAATTACTTGCCTAGCCATTGAGGGCCTCACCTTGCCGACACGGGCGCTGTTTGATGATGAGATGTACGCGCAAGCGATCACGGCTTTGGCGAAATAACTTATATTTATAGCGATCAAACACCAACTATGGCCGTTAGCGCACTACTAGAACCGATCATCAAATCCGCTGCCTTTCCGGATATGCTGTCCGAACTCCAAACGATTTGGGAGGCGGAGCAAGCACGTCGTGCCGAGTTCTACAACTGGGTCACGCCCGACGTTAAGGCGGAGTTTATCGAAGGGGATATTGTAGTTCACTCGCCCGTGCGCCGTTATCATAACGTCATATCTGGTTACCTCTACTCCTTGCTAAATATCTATGTCATCAAGCAAAACCTCGGTTTCGTTGGTATTGAGAAGATCATGGTGCGCCTGACGCGCAACGATTACGAGCCAGATATTTGTTTCTTTGGCAAAGCGAAAAGCGACAAATTCACGGAGGAGCAAACGCTCTTTCCCGCGCCCGACTTCGTGGTGGAAGTCACTTCTCCCTCCACGGAAGGCCGCGACCGGGGCGTGAAGTACGA
>JBCDIR010000247.1:0-5223 GCA_038748735.1 Bacteroidota bacterium
CTAGATAGTTTCTAATGGTTTTATCATCTAGTTGTAAAGACCGCCCAAGATTAGAATAGTTCACTATATTACTGTGGTAATGACTTAGCATAATCCAAAATCTACGAAGCGCGACACTCGATACTTGTATACCAAATTGTGATATATCTCTCTCTAAAAACGTACTTATATAGTCATCTATCCAACGACTGGCAAACTCATCATTTGGGGCAAGAAACGCATTGGGAAAACTACCCCGCCACCACAATTTTCGCCATTCTGCATTTGCAACTTCTGCCATATTGAAGCCATTCAAATAGAGAAAACCAATCCGCCCCGCGAGCGTTTGATTGCTCTGCCTCAATAGATCAGGAGAAGCGCTTCCGAGGATAACGTATTTCGTTTGCGGATTATAATCGACCAGGTAGCGTAACAAAGAAAAGAGACTGGGCTTGAGTTGAATTTCGTCAATAACAATTAAGCCCTCCAAACGCTCTAGCACCAACTGAGGCTGATCTAATCGAGTTAAATCACGAGGGTTCTCCAAATCGAAAAAATGATCCGCTTTTAATATTTGTGCGAGTGTGGTTTTACCACATTGCCTTGGCCCTAGAATAGCCGTGACAGGATAGAATGATATAAGCTTTCTTATTTCCTTAAGATAATTCGATCTAGCAATCATTTTCCTTGCAATTTCGGAATTAGCTTCCGAAATTGCAAGGAAAATCTATACTTTCCACTTCTCCCCGGTAAAATCAATATCCTTCAGCATCAATTGTAGCTTCGTTTTACCACCCCAGTGATTTTCCTCCAAGGTATAGCAGATGGTAAATTCTTCGTGTTGGCTGAATTGCTCGTAATAGTGTCCCATCCCGAAGGCAATAACGTGAACGGGTGAGCTGTCGCCCTGGCAAACCATTAGGCGTAGGTGCTCTTCCTTTAGTAGTTCCACGGCACCGTAAGCCTTTACCTGTTTACTAACAAAAACAGGATTGCGATTGCCGGGACCGAAAGGGGCGAACCGTTGGAGAACTTGGTAAAAAGCGGGTGTTATGTCCGCTATTGGTAGCTCGCCGGCCACTTTGATCTGCGGCTGTAAGTCTTCAGCTTGCATCCGCTCCTCGACGGCAGCCTCGAAGCGCTCGCAGAAAGTGGGCCAATTTTCTTCGGGCATGGATAAGCCAGCAGCGTGCGTATGACCACCGTAAGTCAGCAATAAATCGTCACATTCTTCGATGGCCGCAAATAAATCTACGTGGGTTCCCGAACGAGCCGAACCTACGAGTACTTCGTCGGACTTGGTCAGTACGACCGTGGGCCGATGGAAATCCGTTGACAAACGGGCGGCAACAATCCCGATGACGCCTTTGTGCCAGTGCGGTTGGTAGACGACTACACTCTTGCGCTTTTCCCAATCGGGTATTTCTTGCGCCTCTTCGCGGGCTTCGTCAGCGGTGCGCTTATCGTATTCTCGGCGGAGTTCGTTGCGGTAGCGCAACTTCTCTGCGTGTTCCTTAGCCAGTTGACGCGTACGCGCCAGCATTAGCTTGACGACCAAGTCCGCCGTAGCCATTCGCCCCGACGCATTGATAATGGGAGCCAGCCCGAAGACAATATCACTGATGCGCAGAGGGAGCTTGCGGTTACTGACCTTAATGAGCGCTCGTAGGCCGTACTTCCGGGTATGCTGTAAATGCCGCAAGCCATAAGTCGCTAGGATACGGTTTTCCCCGACAACGGGCATCACGTCCGCCGCCGTACTGATAACCACAAAATCAGTCAATCCCATCAGTTCGTCGTCTGACTTTCCCCAGTGGTGCAGCAGCCCCTGTGCTAACTTGAAAGCCACACCACAACCGCTCAGGTTCTTATCCGGATACTCACAATCCGGTCGCTTGGGATCCAGCACTGCCGTGGCGAATGGCCAATCTTCACCGGGTCAGTGATGATCTCAAATAATGACGTCCATCCCCCGGCGGCGGGCGTAGTCTACTTGTGCCTGGGCGCGGATCCCACAATCGACAGTAATGAGTAAGGTAGCACCCTGCTCCGCTCCGTAATCAATCCCCTCTTTGGATAAGCCGTAGCCCTCTTTGTAACGGTCTGGCAGATAAAAGTCGAGATAACTATGTCCTTGGTTGAGTAAGAATTGGTATAGAAAAGAAACGGACATCGTTCCGTCTACGTCGTAGTCACCGTAGATGAGAATGCGCTCGCCCTGGTTGATGGCCCGCTCCAGGCGATCAACGGCCCGTTCCATGTCTTTCATCAAGAACGGATCGTGAAGATTATGCCAAAAAGGGTCGAAAAAAGCCGTGGCTGCGGCTGGGCTGTCAATCCCGCGTTGAACCAATAATGCACAGAGCACCGGGTGGAGTTCCAGCGCTGTTTGGAGTTGTTCCGCCTTGTCTTGTTCGTAAGGTTCTGTAACCCACAGTGGACTCAACATATCATGCACGACTTGACAGTAGTACGCCAAGGTAAGTAAAAAATAGCGAAAGCCGGGCTGAGTAAACAGCACCGGCTTTGCTTTTGGTATCAGTAAGTAAGTACCACTTCATGAAAAGTGGCCAAAAAGAAAATCCTTATTGGTCGCCACCAGCTTTGATGATCGTACCCAAGTCTGGATTAGGAGCAACTACCGTACGGCGGTTAGCTTCGCGGCCGTCCTTAGTTTCGTTATCACCGGCGGGCATCGTGTCGCCGTAAGCAGCAACAGCTACTTGTGATGGGTCAACACCAGCTTTGAGTAAACGAGCAGCTACGGACTTAGCACGACGGTAGCTCAAATCCCAGTTGTCAGAACCGGCACCGCTAACGAACTGCTTGTCATCCGTATGGCCTTCTACCAACACTTTGATAGCAGGATTTGCCTTTAGCTTGTCCGCCATGGCGTCGATAGCGTTGCGCTGATCGCGGTTCAAGCGAGAAGAACTACTGCGGTAGTTGACTGGCTGCTCCGTTACGAGGTACAAGCGACCGTTGCGCTCTTCCATGTTCAGGCCAGAGTCAGAGTAAGCAGCAAATACGCCGTTGATTTGATCCTTAACAGACTTCAGTTCTGCTTCGGTCATGTTCAACTTCTCATTTACTTGGTTGATCTGAGCCGTCATATCCGTACGGATACTTTCGATCTCGCCGTTCAAACGCTCCTTTTCAGAAGCCATTTCAGCCGCAAGAGCATCTTTTTCTTCGCCCAAGGTCTTCACCTGAGCTTGTGTTTCTGCCAAAGCAGCATCGGTTGCAGCTTTCGCCGCCGTCAATTCGTCGAATTTTTTCTTGGAAACGCAAGACTGGAAAGAACTAGCCAGTACGACGAAAGCGAGTGCAGTGAGTATAAAACGCATGTCTTTTCTAGGTTTGTTTTTAAATTTGTGTTAATCGCTCCTTTAAGAACGAAGTTTAGTTGATCCGTGTTCGGAATAATGTTTTACAAGATGATGTAGCTGCCCAAACACTTAACTATTAGCTTGCTTACGCAAAATTATTGCAAAGCAAAACATAATTTTCGAGTTGTGCAATGTTTAGGACGTCCAAGTTATCCACAGTGGACTAGAATCAACAAGAATTGTTGATTGAGGGGTGTGTTTTCCAGTAAAAACCGTTGAAGTACAATCTGTAGGTCAAAGATAGGGTACTAAAAGCGGATGTTTCAACTAAGTCCCGCTAAAAAGGCTATTTTTGCGAAAATTTGTTGCTTTTCGTCATCTGGTGGCCATTCTATGGTCTCAAAGAGGCTGAGTAAGCCCTGATTGCTTATGAATTATCCGATTAAAGAGGAAGGTCCTTATCAATATATTTCTACGGAAAGTGGACAGGAAACGATACTCCTGCTCCATGGTCTGTTCGGTGCGTTGAGTAATTTCTCGGGTATATTGGATCATTTCGGCAAGGAATATAATGTGGTTGTTCCTATGTTACCGATGTTCACGCTGCCTTTACGCAAGGTGTCCGTTTCCGGATTAGTGGACCACGTTGCTAATTTTGTAGAAGACAAAAGTTACGGTAAGGTACATTTATTGGGCAATTCGCTCGGTGGTCATATCGCGTTACTCTACGCCCTGGCGCATCCAGAAAAGACGGCTTCGGTTACCTTGACGGGAAGTTCCGGTTTATTTGAGAGTGCGATGGGGAATACATTTCCCAAACGGGGCAATTACGAATTCATCGAAAAGAAAACACAGGACGTGTTTTATGATCCGAGCGTAGCAACTAAAGCATTGATTGACGAAGTTTTTGACACGGTCAATGATCGCAACAAAGCCATCCGAGTAATTGCTACCGCCAAGTCCGCCGTACGCCATAACTTAGGAGATCGCCTCCACGATTTGAAGGCGCCCACGCTGCTGGTTTGGGGCGCACAAGACACGGTTACGCCGCCTTTCGTCGGAGAAAAGTTCCACGAACTCATCCCGCATTCGCAATTACACTTCGTTGATAAATGTGGACACGCGCCAATGATGGAACACCCGGAACAATTCAATGCTATTTTAGAAAAGTTCCTCAAAGATTAACACCAACCCGCTCTTCTGACTGCATCTTTACTGCGTTTCAACGCTTTACCGACAACCAACGTCAGTCGGTACCGTTCTTTAAACATATAAGTCAATGAATTAAGATATGAGACAATATTTTTGGATCATCGCGCTCGCCCTATTATGGACTGGATGTGACACCAATCGCGTGGTGCAAGCGCCCGCCATGGAAACGCGTCAGTTGGATACTATGGTCATCACCGCACCGGCGATGGTACCCGAAAGCGCTCCCGTAGTAGAAGACTACCGACTCCCGTTTTACAACCCGAGTCACCCCATCGTCAATAACTTGGTGCATACGGCACTCCGCCTGAAATTTGATTGGGAGAAAGAACAAGTCATCGGGCAAGCTACGCTGACCCTCCAACCGCATTTTTACCCAACGGACGAAGTGGTACTAGATGCCAAAGGCTTCGAGTTTCAGCGGATCGGTTTTGCCGACGGAGACGATTTAGACTATACCTACGATGGCCAGTTGGTGACTATCTCTTTACCAACCATCGTACCGAAAGGGCAAGAATATACTTTAGCCATCGACTACATTGCCACCCCGCGCGCGGGCGGCGGCAGTGCGGCCATCTCTTCGGATAGAGGGTTATTTTTCATCAATCCTCAGGGAGAAGACCCCAACAAACCTCAGCAGATATGGACGCAAGGCGAAACGGAACACAACTCCCGTTGGTTCCCGACCATTGACAAACCCAACCAG
>JBCDIR010000248.1:0-5218 GCA_038748735.1 Bacteroidota bacterium
CGAACAAGTTCCCCGGCGTACTGCTCCCACTACCCGGATTGATGTCTTTGACCATCATGGTCCCTTCGGTCGTACCGTCCGTTTTCCACAGTTCGGTACCGTTTTCGCCGTCGTTGGCGCGGAAGTAGACTTCGCCATTGTAGAGGGTGAACTGACTGGGTTGGCTGTTGCCGTTGCCCGCAGTGCGAATGTCGCGCAGCAGTTCGGTGCCCTCTGCGGTCCCGTCGCTTATCCACAATTCGTTGCCCGTCACGCCGTCATTGGCGCGCAGGATCAAGCGGTCCCCGTAGACGATGGCGTTACCGGGGTTACCCGAACCACCGCCCATTTGAATATCTGCCACGAGTGTGGTCCCATCGGCCGTGCCGTCACTACTCCAAAATTCGGAACCGTTCTCCCCGTCGTTAGCCGTGAAGTACAACATACCGTCATACACGACGAGATCAAAAGGATTACCATTACCGCTGCCGGGCTGAATATCGGCAATCTGGTTGGTACCCTCGGCCGTGCCGTCCGTTGTCCACAGTTCCGTACCACTGGTGTTGGAACGGGCCTTAAAGTAAATGTCCCCTTGGTAATCAATGAACTCATCCGGGTTAGAGTTACCAGCGGCTACCGTGTCCCCGGGGTTCAGGTCTAGGACCATCAGTGTGCCCTCTGGCGTGCCGTCCGTAACCCAAAGTTCGACGCCTGCCTCAGCACTGTCCGCGCGAAAGAAAACACGGTCGCCGTCCACGAAAAAGCGATTCGGAGAACCGTCTTCTTCACCGGGATAAATGTCTTTGAGCTGAGTGGCTTGCGCCCAAAGTCCTGTACTCAGAACCATCAAGCTCAATAAAAGGTAAAGTTGCTTAGTCATAAAAATGGTTTATGGGTTGAAAAAATAACTATTTTTCTTATTGTTATCGGGATAATTTTAGAACCCGCGATTTCTTGTTCCTCTTTTAGTGCAGGAAATGGGATGATGGTAAAATCAGACCATTTTCAAGCTAAACGAGGAACTCAAGATAAAAAATCGTTAACCCTGGCTCACGCGAGTGACCAGGCTACTGCCAAGTAAAGTTGCTTAGTCATAAAAATGGTTTATGGGTTGAAAAATAATTTGTTGATTAACTTTTCAGGTATCTATTTAGATCAGGTGAGACGTCTCAATTTTTTGGTTCCTTTTTTAGTGAAGTAAATGAGATGATTGCAAAATCAGATCATTTTCAAGCTAAACAAGGAACTTCAATCAAAAAATTGACTTTCTGGCCCACGTTAGTGGCCAGTAATAAATAATTAGTTTCGATCTTCCGCTTCTAGCGAGTAGCGCCGCAACACCTGCGCCTCCCCACCGATAGCCGTTTCGTCAAAGTAAATATCGACGGTAATGACTCCCGTCTGCTCATCGTACGTACCGCTACCGGACAAGCCGATGTCAAAAGGCGGTAAGCCCGAGGACGCTCGGCGCCGGATGGTCACGTCTTGCGCAATCACTTGTACGGTCCCCCGCGTGCTGTCTCCTAGGCTGGGAAAAAACTCGATAAATTCTGTTATCCGAATCCTGGCCGAACCGGACGATACCTCTTCGTCGGAATAAATGCGGTGCATGTTCAGGGCGTTGGTGCTGCGTGTGGTGTCCTGGTTGTACAAACCGATGACGTTGGCGCGGCTGGTACTAGCGTAAGCAAAGCAAAAATGCTCTCCTGCTGACGGCCCGCTACCTTCGGGTACGGGTTCTTCGCCGAAGGAAGTGTAGCCGTACAGTTGTGGAAACGGCTCGTCCGGTGCCCAGGTCCGCAAATTGACCGTATGCGCCAAGCCAAAAACAATTCGCATACTGTCCCGTTCGCTCACTTCCAAAGAATTATCCGTTTGCAAAAAAACGTCGATCACCCGATCAATCCGCCCCGCGTCGGGCTCGGGGTGAACCACTAGGGGCAGGTACACCAAGTCCGCTCCGGCGGGTACGGTGATGAGATCTCCTTGTGGCAATAAAAAATCATCGTCCAACTGGGCCGTTCCCGCAAAGGAAAACCGCAGCTCCGCCGTTTCGGACAACGCCCGCGTCAGGTAGACGGGTAGTTGCAGCGTATCACCTGTCAAGCTGAGGGTGGCCTCTAAATTGCCGAAGCCCACCAGCGGCTTGCGCGGTACAAACGCATCGGTATCCGACTCGCAACCAGCGAACAAGAGGAGCGATAGTCCACACAATAATGATAGTCGATTAATAGCCGTCATTTTGTTCTAAATTGGGGTTACGAAATAAGGCATCCTGCGGAATGGGCAAAGCGAAGCGGTGGTCTGGCGCGGTGACGTTGCAATTGGTCACAAAGTCGGCGCAATGCGCCCGCGTTACGTCCAGCCTCCAGCGCTTGAGGTCGAATAAATAGTGTCCTTCCAGGGCCAGTTCCAGGCGGCGCTCTTGCCGGATGAGGTCGCGCAGGTCCAGTCCCGTAATAGTCGTGGGGGCAGTGCCGGGGCGAGCACGTTGAATGATCTGGTCCACGTCGGCTTGGGCGGCAGCCTCCTGTCCTAGCGCGTAGTACGCTTCGGCCCGACTGAGGATAATTTCGGACAAGCGCATAACCAGCGGATTGCGCAGGGAATTACCCGCGAGGATGGCGTACTTGTCCGTCAAGCGATTCCCTTCCGGGGAAACGGGATACAGTTGCCGGCGCAGATCGTCCTCCGCAAACTGCAAAAACAAATCGTCACTGATGCGGATGACAGGTTCGTCATTGCCATCGCCCACAAAAGCCCCCAAACCGATGCTCAGCGGATTGGCCAAACGCGAAAGGTCAATCTCCCAGATGGTTTCGCGGAGTTGACCAAAGGTCCAGTCGTTTAGATAGGTAGCGTTGG
Source organism: Bacteroidota bacterium (assembly GCA_038748735.1). Classification (GTDB taxonomy): domain Bacteria; phylum Bacteroidota; class Bacteroidia; order Chitinophagales; family Saprospiraceae; genus Lewinella. Next base: position 2,845 of record JBCDIR010000248.1, read on the forward strand.
GGGTGAACGTAGCCTCCGTAGTCGCTAGTAAGTCGTCGGCGTACTGGACCACGGCTGCCCAGTTTTCGGTGGCCAATTCCGTGCGGACCAGTAGACCCAAAATAACGGAACGGTTGACCCAGAGCGGTTCGCTCGAGCGTTCACTCCAGTTGTTGTCAATACTATCCAGTGCATCCTCCAGGTCCTGGCGGATAGCGGCGTATACTTCCGCAACGCTGGCCCGCTTAGGCGTGTCTTCCGCCTCGGGTACGTCTTCTAGTAGCACAATGCCGGGGTGCGTAGCGGTGGGGGTAAAAGGGTAAGCTTGTGCAAAGACTCGTACCAAATTCAAGTGCATCAGTGCCCGCAATGTCAACGCCTCGGCGCGCAGCGATGCCCGTCTTGCTGCTGCCCCTTCCGTCAAATTCGGCAGGTTGACCAAAATATCGTTTACTTGGTACAGTATCGAATAGCTGTCCTCGTAGAGATCATCCAATCGGCTATCGTCGTAAGTAGGGCTAACCCGAAAATCGTAGGCTTGAATCAGCGTTTCGGCTGCCGCCCCTTGCATAGTTTCGTCATCGCCGGGTGAGAGCGCGGGTTCGGCATTACCCATCATCTCTGGATAGAACATGAGCATATCTCGGTACAGGGGGCTGTCTCCCAATAGATTATATAACCCAATAAGCGCGGCCTCCGTCCCACGCAAAGAAGAGAAGGTATCTTCCCGACTCAGTTCATCGGCGGGCGCTACGGTGAGAAAATCCTTACAGCCACTCGCCAGAAGAATTATACAACCAAGTAAATATATGATGCTAGTTTGCCGCATTACCAAGTCATATTGATCCCGAACACGAAGGCGCGTTGCTCGGGAAAAGTGAAACGATACTGGCGCACGCCGTTGCGGTTGTCCGGGGTGTCATCACCGAAGTAGTGGTAACCCAGGTTATTGGCCAGGGCGTAGATGCGCAGCTTGTGTAGCCCCAGCGGAAGGCGGCTTTGGGTCTTCAAATCGTAGTACAGCGCCACGCTCGCCAGTTGGACAAAATCTAGCTCGTACAGATAACGGGTACTGGCGTTCACAATTGGGTTGTCTATGTCTAGTCTGGGTACGTCCGTCACGTCACCGGGGGCGCGCCAGCGGTCCAGTTGGTTGACGCTTTGGTTGTTGAATAAGATTTGCCGCCCGTCCGTAAAAGTGAGCGGGTCGACCCGGATATTAGCGCCAAATCGGTAATTCAAAAGCACGTTTAAGGTCAGGGGACCGTAGGAAAGACTGTGCCGCCAGCCGCCGATGACATCTGGATTACTATTGCCGCTGGGTACAAAGTTTTCGAGTTCCCTAGCTGTGTCGTCATCCGTCGTTATTTCGCCGTTGGCCAGTAGCCACTGTTGCTCGCCCGTAGCGGGGTCCACGCCCGCCCAGGGTACGAGGTAGAGCGTATTCACGTCTTCGCCGATGCGGAAAACCCGGGGGTCCGTTGCGCTGCCCGGTACGCCTTCCGTATTGATGTCCAATAAGACATTTTGGTTGTGGGCAATGTTGAAGTTAGTCGAATATTGCCAGCGGCCCGTCCCCGGCGTTCGGTAGTTGAGGGTAGCTTCCACACCCTGATTACGCAGGCTGGCCGCGTTGGCCGTCAGGCTATTGAACCCACTTTCGAGGGGAACCCGGAAGTTGGTGATGCCATCAATGGTCGTATTGCGGTAGTATTCTAAATTGAGGGAAAAAGCACGGCTGGGGCCGAAGTCTAGGTTAAGTGCCAGGTTCAGTTGCCGCTTGCGCTCCCAACTCAGCAAGTCGTTGATGGGCGCACTGGCGAAGAGCGGTACCTGCCCACCGTAGAGCGAATTACTGCTGAAGCGGTACAAACCCCGGGCCGTATACACCCCGATGCGGCTGTTGCCCGTCACGCCGTAGGAAAAGCGCAGTTTAGCAAAGCTGATGCCCAGGACATCCTGCCACCAGTCCTCTTCACTCAGCGTCCAGCCCAGCCCCAAAGCCCAGAGTAGTTCCGCCTGCTGGTCGCCCCCAAAGATGGAGGTCGCATCGCGTCGCCCGTTTAGTTTGACGTAATAGCGGTAGTCGTAATTATAGGCCATTTCTCCGTAGGCCGAGGCTTTACGCCGCTCGAATTCTGACTCCGAAGCATCAATGTCTTCGCGCGCCAAAAAGCGCACTTGGCGCAAGTCGTCAAAAGGGAAATTGTTGCCGGACACGACGAGGTTCTCCAAAAGTTGCCCCGTCAGTTCGCCTCCCAGTAAAAAGGACAAGTTGTGCTCACTTTGTGTAAAACGTGGGGTCCAGTTTCCCTGAAAGTTGCTGACCCACTGGGTATTGGAACGGTCCCCCAAGCGCAGGGCACCGTTCTGGGTGCGTCCCGAGCCGTTGAGC
>JBCDIR010000249.1:0-5218 GCA_038748735.1 Bacteroidota bacterium
CATCAACGAGCTAAAAAAAGAAGACCGCGCCATCATCCTGCTCCACTTAGAGGGCAACTCGTACGAGGAGATGGCCGAGATACTCGGTATCACCGTCAATAATATTGGGGTGCGCCTCCTGCGGGTACGCAAACGATTACAAAAACTACTAACGGCAAAAGGCTATGCAAGAATTTGACCTGCAATCTACCTGGGACGATACCGACGCGAAGGCCGAACAGTGGTATCGGCAATTGCGGCCAGAGTTAGTGCAACTCGCTCGGCAGCAAAACGCGAGCGTACTGGCCCGTTTACAGCGGCTGATGTGGAGGGAAATCGTGCTGGGAAGTATCTTCTTTGTGGTCGTTTTGCTGCTGTTTTACCGCGAGGACACGTCCTGGGTGACCTTGCTGTACACCCTCCTGCTCTTCTTGGGAGGATGCTGGATGAGTTATTACGCACACAACAAATTCAGTGAACGCATTGCTGCCATTCCGACCATGAACGTCATTGAATCTACGACGGCTTATTTACACGAGGTGACGCAGTACCGGCAGCGGCTGACCCGTTTGTCGCTGTTGATTAGTCCCTTGGCGGTGCTGGCTGGATACAGCATCGGCGTGATGCTCAACCACAGTTACGAAGTCTTACTGGAACCCAGTTTTTGGGTAAAAACACTCCTGTCTATGCTGGTCTTTGGTGGACTGATTTACTACGGTTCACGCTGGTATTACCGATTTTTTATTGGCAAACGCGAAACGGAGCTACGGGCGCTCTTGGAACGCCTCACCGGGGCGAACGGCGAGTAGCGTTCAGCCTATTGATCACCAGAAAAACGAGGAAAAACGAGTTTATTCGACCACCGTAACTTTTAACATATTCGTGCGGTAGCGCTTGTGCAGCGGCATACTCCCCGTGTTGATGATAACGTCTCCCGGCTGTACCCTATCCTTTTCTTTCAGAATATCTACCACGTCACCAATTGTTTCGTCGGTGGTCGTGAAGCGGTCGTAATAGTAGCAGCGAACCCCCCAGCAGAGGTTGAGCGTAGCCAACATGGTGGTGCGTTCAGAGAAGATGTAGATTTTGGCGTTAGGGCGGAAGCTTGACACCTTGAACGCCGTGTAGCCCGAACTGGTCATACCGATAATGGCCCGTGCGCCCACTTCCTCACCCGTACGACAAGCGTTGAAACAAACAACGTCCGACATAAACGTCCGTGATTTCTTGCTGGGTACCGGGCGGAAACTCTGAATGGCGTAGTGCTTTTCGGCCTCTTCAATGATTTTATTCATCGCCTCTACCACCTTTGCGGGATGCTTACCTACGGAGGTCTCCCCGCTGAGCATCACGGCGTCGGTACCGTCGAGTACGGCGTTGGCTACGTCCGTGATTTCGGCACGAGTCGGTGAAGGATTGGTAATCATGCTGTCCATCATTTGGGTAGCAACGATGACCGGGCGCGCCCGCTGGATACACTTCCGGATGATCCTTTTCTGAATGACGGGCAGTTGTTCCATCGGTACCTCAATACCCAAATCACCACGGGCTACCATGATGCCGTTAGACGCTTTGATGATCTTATCAATCCGCTCAACGGCCTCCGGTTTTTCAATTTTAGCAATAATCTTAGCTGGGTGACCCGCTGCCTCGATACGGTGACGCAGGTCTTTGAGGTCCTTGGCGGAACGAACGAACGACAGCGCGATCCAGTTGACGGGCTGCGTTAGGATGTAGGCCAAGTCTTTCTCGTCCTTAGGCGTGAGCGACGGCAGTGATATTTTGGTGTTGGGTAGATTCACCCCTTTATTAGAAGACAAGACGCCCCCGAAGAGGGTCTTTAACTTGACGGTATCCTTCAGGTTCGTTTCGACCACCTCGAAGACCAGTTTGCCATCGTCGACGAGTACCCGTTCGCCGACTTTTACGTCCTGCGGGAAGCGCTGGTAGCTCATGTAGATCTTCTCCATATTCCCCAGGCAGGGTTCGTTGACGAAGGTGATGATGTCACCGTCGGCTAGTTCGAGGGCGTTATTCTCGATTTTGCCAACGCGCAGTTTAGGACCTTGCAAATCCGCCAGAATACCGATATGCGTACCGTATTGCTCGTTAATCGCAATAATCCGCTTGATGGTTTCACCGTGGATGGCGTGCTCGCCATGCGAAAAATTGAGGCGAAAAGTATCCACGCCCGCCCGGACCAGCTCCAGCAATTTATCCGCCGAACTACAGGCGGGTCCTACGGTGGCTACGATCTTTGTATTCTGATGTTCAACGATTTGCATACTACGAATGAGTTGGTTTACTAGGCCGTGACAGAAGGTTATTTGGGTACCCTTGCTGTTTAGCCCAACAAAGAAAGTGTATTTTGTACAATAATTCAGAAAAAACCAAAATTCGGCGTAAAACTTTGGTTATGATGGCGGTTCTGTCTTTCTTTGCACCCACATTCGTGAACCAAAAAGCGAATAATACATGTCTAATATTGCAGAAAAAGTGAAAGCGATCATCGTTGACAAACTAGGTGTTGACGAAGCAGAAATCGCTATGGAGTCTAGTTTTACGAACGATCTAGGTGCAGATTCTCTGGATACCGTAGAACTGATTATGGAATTCGAAAAGACTTTCGATATTTCTATCCCTGATGAGCAGGCGGAACAAATCACCACAGTCGGTGAAGCTGTTTCCTACCTGGAATCTCAAGTGAAGTAAGCGGATTTATCCGTCCGCTTCCTGTCGTCCGGATTGCCCATGAGGAGCCGTTCACGGTTTTCTGAAGTGCAGTTCGGACGGTTTTTGTTTTAATCTAGCCCTCAACTTATGAGAAGAGTTGTCGTCACTGGCCTGGGTGCGCTTACGCCGATTGGCAATACCGTTTCAGGCTACCTGGAAGGTTTGCGTAAAGGAGTGAGTGGTGCTAACCTCATCACGCATTTCGATGCGGAAAAGTTTCGTACGCAGTTTGCTTGCGAGGTAAAAGCGTTCAACCCTACGGATCATTTGGATCGACGGGAGGTCCGACGCCTGGATTTGTTTACCATCTATGCCTTGGTAACTGCCGAAGAAGCGGTTAAAAACGCCGGGCTGGATCTAGAACAGATTGACCTAGACCGAGCTGGCGTCATTTGGGCTACCGGGATTGGCGGTATGAATACGATGGAAACAGAAGTGGAATACAACGCTACTTCTGACACGCCACGTTATAACCCGTTCATGATCCCCAAGATGATCGGCAACATGGGGGCTGGCCATATTTCGATGAAATACGGTTTTCGCGGCCCTAGCTACGGCACGGTTTCGGCCTGTGCGTCCGCCGGGCACGCTATGAGTTCTGGAGCCGATGACATTCGCCTGGGCCGTACGGACATCATGCTCGTTGGTGGCTCCGAAGCAGGGGTCAATAAAATGGGCATGGGTGGATTTGGTGCGATGAAAGCACTTTCTACCCGCAACGAAGACTTCGCCACGGCTTCCCGTCCTTACGATGCGGAGCGGGATGGCTTCGTACTGGGGGAAGGAGCCGGAGCGCTCATTCTCGAAGAATTAGAGCACGCCAAGGCGCGCGGAGCTACCATCTACGCTGAGCTGGCGGGTTACGCATCCACGTCCGATGCGCACCACATTACGGCTCCCCATCCGGAGGGTTTGGGTGCTGCTAATTGTATGCGCTTAGCGCTAGCCGATGCTGGCGTAGACCGTACAGCTGTCGATTACATCAACACCCACGGTACGTCTACCCCACTGGGAGACGTAGCCGAACTGAAGGCCATTCAGAAGGTCTTCGAAGAAGATATTTATGGTGTCAATATCAGCAGTACCAAGTCTATGACGGGGCACTTGCTGGGCGCGGCTGGCGCGATTGAGGCCATCGCTAGTATTCTAGCCATCCAGCACAACTTTATTCCACCGACGATCAATCACTTCAATGATGATCCGGCAATCGACCCCAAAATAAACTTGACCTTTAACGAGGCACAAGAACGGGAAGTCAACGTGGCACTCAGCAATACTTTCGGCTTCGGAGGACATAACTCTGCGGCTGTTTTTAAGCGTTTTGAGGAGTAAGCACCGGGTTTTACATACGATGAGAAAACGCAAAACGGTCACTTGAAATGATTTAGAACCTGTCTCATTTACTTTTGGTTTAGAACAGATTCTAAGTTAAGACCACACACCCAACACCCCGCTTACCGCATACGCAACATATACTACACGTGGCGAAATAGTTGGACGAAAGTCCACTAGCAGAAGTCCGTGTAAATACTGATACGAGCGACTTTGGGTTTAACCCCCAATAGATCGTAGTCAGGGTAGTTTTTAGGACTTAGGTTCTACTGGTGGCAGTGCTGCAATTGTAGTGCTTTGGTTTGGTGCCAAGCAAAGCAATTTAGGACGCCGTAAAATGTTGAGTTGTGTTTAAATCAGTCAAGCGGTTCTATTATGGCTACGTCTCCCCCGAGCGAGATGTTGCCCGGCGGTTGCGCCAAATCATCGGCTTTACGCCCTCTAATCTCGGTATTTTCAAACAGGCGTTTTTTCATAAATCCACCCAGCCGAATACGAAAGAGAGCGGTTTTCAGAACAATGAGCGCCTCGAATACCTGGGCGATGCCGTTTTGGGGACCATCGTAGCCGAGTACTTATTCCAAAAATACCCCAACGCAAACGAAGGTTTTTTGACCAAAATGCGGTCTAAAATCGTCAAGCGAAAATCGCTGAACACCATCGGCGACCGCATGGGCGTGGATATGTTGCTCAATGAGTTTAACAATACGCGCATCAGCCGTTCGATGTTGGGTAATGCCGTGGAAGCACTCGTGGGAGCGGTTTACTTGGAAGTGGGGTACCACGGGACCAAACGTTTCGTCGTACGTCGTATGTTACGCAAGTTCGTCAACATTCACGAGCTAGAAACCATCGACGATAACTACAAAAGTCAGTTGTTGGAACACTGCCAGAAAAATGGTCAGAACGTCTCCTACCGCCTCCTTACTCGCTACAAGATGGACAAGCGCGACCGCTTCAAGGTTGCCGTCATCATTGACGGGCAGAAGATCGCCGTGGCGGATGATTTCAACAAAAAAAGTGCCGAGCAGCAAGCCTCCGAGCGAGCCTTACATAAGTTAGGATTGCTGAATGTCCAACCCGTTACCAACTAGTTAGTGGCTAGCCCGTCTCCGGTTTGGTCGACCGAGCGTCTGCTCCAATTGGCCCCCGACAGCGGTACGCTCCAACGGGC
>JBCDIR010000250.1:0-5215 GCA_038748735.1 Bacteroidota bacterium
ACAGTCGAAAATATCCGTCTTCTCATTTGTAAAGATGCACTACGGATGAACGTGGGGTGCTCGCTAACGTGGGTGGCTACCCGCAGGGGTTCGTCGTACTGCTTGAATAAAAAAACAAGAACGCTTTCACGACTGTGAAAACGTTCTTGTCTTCGTTGATATAACAAAGTTACGCAAAAACAGCGTTTCGCGCAAGTCTGTACAACAGATGAACTTTACAAATTAATCCGCACCCCAAAATTATGGGTACCATCCCACACGCGAGTAGCGCGGTAGGCGTAGTCAATTGACAAGCGGCTGTTCTTGTTTTCCTTGTTCAAGGGTACGCTGATCGTAGCGCCTGCACTCGGTCCGCTATAAATCTGCTGTTGCTCCACGTTCTGGTCTACGTCGACACGGTAAGCGGCGCGCAGCATGAACATTTCTTTGAGCGCATACTCAACCCCACCACCGATCTCATCGCGCGAGAAAGAGTTGGCTGTGAAGTTACCCAGTACCGTTAGGCGGTGCTTATCGCCACCGGGACGGAAATCGTAACTCGCACCAATGTTCAAGGTAGAGGGCAATTCAAAGCCTGCGGAGCGTTGTTCTAGCGTCAGGTTATAGGCATCGCCATCCGGTGATGGGGCCGCCGTAGCCAATCCCGTTCCGGTGAACGCCATCCGCGAACCAACGTTACGCAAAGAGATACCAAACTTGAATTGGTCTTGAGCCCCCGAAACGTACTGCACGCCAGCGTCCACGGCAAAACCAAAGGCATTCACATCCGACGTACCTTCTGACACCCCGCGCAGGGTAATACCTACTGATACTTTATTTTCAAAAACGTGTGAGTAAGATACCCCTAGGTTAATGAAATTGATGTTGAAGGTAGGACCATTGGGGTCAGGATCGGGCAATTCGTCGGTCGTAACCAAGATGTCACCAAAGTCCAGGGCCATAAGGCTTATTCCGAAGGCACTGTTTTCGCCAATCTTCTGGGTCAGGCCGAGGCTGTTCATCCGAATATCGGCACCTTGCAGGTAATTGGCACTACCTAGTGCCAACTCCGTACGGTTGATGCGGGCAATACCAGCAGGATTTAACCGTAGGGCGTTAACACCGCTCACAAAGGAGGTATTCATGGTGTGTAAGCCCGCACTAGCGGCCCAAGGATTCATCAAGAGTTGTACCGCTCCGGCTTCTCCCTGACGGTCAGGGTTACCTGCCCAAGCGGTAATAGCCAGCAGCAGGCAAAGTGGTAATATGTATAGTGATTTTTTCATTCTAGCTATTTAATGACCAAGGGAGCGGCACCACCTATGGGCACCGCTCCACTGGCACAATTTTTATAAACCGGATGGGTCAAACTGACGGTTAACACCAAACCATTTCAAGGTCCGCTCGCCGATACCCGGGGCCGTTACGTGGATAAGATATACCCCACTGGCAATCGGAATGCCCCGGAAGTTTTTCATATCCCACTCTAGATCAGGATTAATCTGACGACTTTCAATGCCGCTATTTTCACTGATCAAGCGTTGTCCAGTCTCGTTGCGTTCGTACTTACGGATAAACTTACCGTCTAGGGAGTAAATCGTAATGGTTGCTTCTGCGGGTAGATTGGAAATCTTAACGATGGTCTCAAACTGAGAATCTTCGTACTCTGAGAAGCCGTAGTACGGGTTAGGTATTACGTTAATGGCTTGCAGTGCTTCGTTAACGGCCATTTCGTCCAGTTCCAGGGCTTGCTGACCTTCCACACTAAAGCGGTAGGCAGGGTAACCGCCGAACTCTCCCTCGAAAGTGGGGTCGCCGTCTTCGTCCGCACTCGTTTTAACTTGGTAAGAATTATTGACCCGTAGCTTCACCGTCAAATCATTGGGAATGAGTCCGTCGGCATAGGACAACATATTACGTCCCGGAGGTAGCACCGATACGCTCGTCCAGGTAATACGCTTGAGCGGCTGTACTTTGCGTAAAGCACTACCGTCTCCCAAACGATCCAATAGTTCTGCACAACGATCGTACGGATAGTCCGTCACGTAGATGAAGTGTTGCCCTCCTACCGGGAAGTTGTACTCCGTCACGTTCGTTGAACCGTCCGCAGCGGGAAGGAAGAACTCACTCGTTGGGTTATACATCATGTCACCGCCGTTGGTGGGGCCGTCAATCTCGTTACCTTGTGAATCGAAGCCGTTGTAAACGGAGTTTTCACCGAAGAAGATATTCAGACGCTGGCCCGTCTCTACGTCAACAGCATAGCCGGGGAACCAACCCATCCCGTTCTCTTCACCAGCTACTTCACCTGCGGCAGTTTCTGCGTCTGGAATAGGTAAGCCAGTGGTGGGATCTGCTTCTTTACTTACGGAAGGCTGCGCCCGCAAATCGAACATATTTCGATCTCCTTCCGGTAGGAAACCAGCATCACCGTAGGCGGGGTTAGCCGTCTCAACAATCACACAACGGCTCCAGAGTGACTTATCGCTCGTGAATACGATGTCTACGTTATTGAGCAAATCCAAGCCTGTCTGCTGGTGAACAATATTATTGCGATTACCAGAAACCACCCAAGCCGGGGTAAGGTAAGAGGTTCCCGTAGGACTTGGACGCCAATTGGTAATATGGTAAGGTACGAAACTACCTCCCTCTGTGAGGGTACGATCAGGATCATCGTCAAATTCTGTTTCCGACGGATCGTCCGTATCAATGTAATCGAAGACCGCCGCGTCTACCGCCGGATTACCCGTATTGATCTGTAGATTATCGGGCAGACCGAAGAACCAAGGGGCTACATCCGCACTTGCGTATACTTCATCGTAACCCAGTAAACCATTATTGTCCGGATAGATGAGTACGCCATCCTCATTTTCCTCGGGGCCAGGTTCAGCCACTTGGAAGATATTTATCGAAAGGCCAAACTCACGGATGATTTGCTCATTCGGATCGGAAATGGGCTTTTCCGCCGTGATGACGGGCGCACCGGGATCAGACAAACTACGCAGGGTCCAGACAGTAGGTAAGTCTAGTTCCTTATTGCTCATGTCATCATCCATGAAGGTCAACTCATAGTCGCCGTCGATGACGTCTAGTGGATTGTAGATCAGCACGTCAATCGGACCGGAGCCGTTAGCGTAGGTGATTTCGTTACCGAAGTTTGCTGCATCATCGGCGCGGATGAGGTCTTCTAGTTCCTTGCGGGTTTCGTCCGCCAGATCAAGGAAGTTTTCACCCGTTCCTACACCGTCGATACGGGTAATTGCTGGGCCATCACCATAGCGGGCCTGTAACTGACGATCTAAAATCATCCGGGGAATAACGGTATAGAATGGCGTACCATTTTGGGTATCACCAATATTACCATCCCCTTCCAGGTAAGGTGTCTCCTGGCCACGGTCACCAGAGGCAGCGGGGTCAAATTCCTTGTAATTATTGTAGGCGTAGGCTACGGCCGCAAAATAATACTTGCGGTGATTGATCAAACGACGATCGTTACCACTAGCGAACTGATCTTCCGTAATCCGGAAAGTATGGCGAATACCTTCGTTTTCGCCGTCGACTTGCAGCTCAGGTACGAAGTACAATTCAGCGGTCGGCGTCTCATTATCGGCGGGATTCAAGCCTTCCCAATTGAACACCTTAGTTATATCGTTAACTCTATCTACCTGGAAGACCAAACGGACTTTATCCGGATCCCCCTGGTCCGCTAGACTCACGTCTGGGCCGGACAACTGGAATAACTTATAGCCCTCAAAACGGTAGAGGCTGTCTACTCCGTCAGGGATACCCAAACCAGGTTCCTGGTATTGCTCAAAAGCGTTGTTGGAGGTTAGATCATCGTTGGTGAGTACCGCAATCAACTCTTGGTCCAGCTCAATCCAGGCTACGTCCGGTGCGTCTGGTCCACGCGTTAGGTTGAAGCAGTTATCGAACAAATCCTGTGCTATGTCATCCGCACGCTGTAGACGCGTAATGGCTGGGTTGGGATAATCCTGGTCCGGAACCCAAACTACCCCGATAATCAGTTCGTTGATGGCACCGGGGAAGAGCGTAAACTGACCAGAAGCTTGAATCGTACGACGGTCTCCCACGGGCAAACCTTCGGCAGCCATAGACCAACCATCAGGATCGTTCGGAGGATCTATAAAAGCGTAAGGAATATCTTCCCCGCCGGTCTGGTAGGCATCGCCACCAAACTGGAAGGAAGAACCATCACGCCAACGACCAGATAGGTAGTTATAATACTCCTGTGGCGTATTCGGATCAGTCGTACCAGGAGGAGGGGTCGGGTTTTGGCTACCGTTATTAGCATAGGTAAAGGAGGACATACCAATCTCTTCACCGAACTCATCCAGTGGTCCCCGGAAGTAATCAACACCCAAAATTGGAATTTCGTCACAGTAGGTTTCTACCCCCTGATCACAGATACAACCCGTGGTTCCGTCCTGACTGTCCGCATTATAAACGTACGCTAAACTCCGCTCTACGTCACAACCTACGTAGTCATCCGTATAGCACCCTAAGTCAGCATCTACCCACACAGCAAAGTACGTACTATCCAAGCGCTCCACCGAACGGTTGATCAGCTTGTAACGCTGGAACGTCATATTGTTAATGTCATCGTTCGTGGCGTAGGAGAAAGCCTGTACCTGTACTTCCATCTGTAGCTTCAGCGCAGAACCGGACTCCCGGTGATCATTACCAGCATCGTTGTACACCCAGAAAATCATCTCATCCGGAGCAGAAAGTGGTTCTTCCGTCGTACAGCCACGAATTTCGATGATGGGGTAGTCCCCTTCGTCGGGTTCGTAGTTACCGTCGAAGTCTTGGTCCCAGAAACCAGCCAAACCTTGTTGCGTACTAGGCAAACGGAATTGGTGAATCCCCTCGAAGAATTCATTGTTACGCGCGGGCCAACCGAGGATATCTTCCGGGATGGTATTGGGGTCCAAAGACGTTTGACCAGCGGCCTCGGCGGTTCGCCAGCGGCGTACGTGCTGATCCACATTTTTTCCACTTACCGTGAAGAAACGGTCCCATTGCGCACAGGTGTCACGACCGACCGTTCCCCGATTCGGGTCACCGAGTGGGCCGTTAGGGTGATCTGGATCTCCTTCGTTCAGTGGTCCAGGATAAAAGTCAAACTCCCCCGAGCCACGACCGTAAGTCTGCGCCGCAATCTTCAGGTTACCACCGGGGTCTTGTCCACCGAGCCAAACGGCACCAGCAAAAATAG
>JBCDIR010000251.1:0-5211 GCA_038748735.1 Bacteroidota bacterium
CGCTCGGCGGGGGTGAGGCGGAGGTTAACGTCGGCCTTTTCGCCACAACTGGCTCCGATGAATAATAACAGGATAAGTAAGTAGCCTAAGCGATTCATTAGCGGTCGTTTACGTCAATAACTTTGCGGCGCAGCTCGAAGCTCTCTCCCAGGTAGACCTTGCGGACAATTTCGTCGGCGGCCAATTCCTCGGCAGTACCGGCTTTGAGGATGCTACCCTCGAACATGAGGTAAGCGCGGTCCGTGATGGACAAGGTTTCTTGTACATTATGGTCGGTAATGAGGATACCGATATTCTTGGTCTTCAACTTGGCTACGATGTACTGAATATCCTCCACCGCGATGGGGTCGATGCCCGCAAAGGGTTCGTCTAGCAGGATAAACTTAGGACTGGTGGCCAAGGCGCGGGCAATCTCCGTACGCCGCCGCTCGCCGCCCGACAGCGAGTCGCCGAAGTTGTGGCGTACCTTTTCCAAACGAAACTCCGCAATGAGCGATTCGAGCTTATCCGTTTGTTCGGCTTTGCTGAGGTCCGTCATTTCTAGTACGGCTTTGATGTTATCCTCCACACTCAGCTTGCGGAAGACGGACGCCTCCTGCGGCAAATAGCCAATCCCCCGGCGCGCCCGCTGGTACATGGGCAGATCAGTGATGCGATCTTCGTCTAGGTAGACGTTACCGCCGTCGGGACGTACGAAACCAACGGTCATGTAGAAAGTGGTCGTTTTACCCGCTCCGTTTGGTCCCAAAAGGCCGATGATTTCCCCCTGGTTGACTTCCAGCGAGACTTCCTTGACGACCTTGCGGCGACCGTAGACTTTGACTAGATTTTCACTTTTTAATACCATAGCTTGTCGGGATGCAGGACCGATTTACGCGAGCGTAAATCTTTGGTAGCAGGTAACATGACGCTTCCTTGTCCTGCTACCTGCTACCCAAGTCGAGGCTTGGCCGAGACGTGCCCTATTACTTACTAATCAATATATTCTACCTTACGTAAAAAACGACAGCCAACGGTGACCTCAAAGGTCAGGTTACGTATTCTGCGCTCGGGGATGCTGCGGGTCTGGTTGGTGAAGGGGTCCAGCACGTTCGGAATCTCGGGTTGTTCGTACTGTAACGAAAAATCTGGATTGACCGTAAATTCTACGACACCTTCAATGTATTCCGACAAGGGGAAATTGAGTCCACCTCCCAGCGTGATGCCGTAATTAATTCGGCGTACCCCCACGAGCGTCGTCGGGCTGTAATACACATCTAACGGATAGATGCCCGCAAAATTGGGGTTGGCCTGAATAAAACGGTCGTATTCATCTAGATTCGTGTCTACGGTATAGTCTCCCCGTATTCCGAAAAGGTAGTAAACGTCAGCCGTTTCTATTCGCTTGATGACTTGCTTGCCTCCCAAGACCAAAGAGATGTTCTGAAACATAAACCGCCGAGGCGGTACCGTCACAAAGCTACCGGGATTGAACGCATTGCCAAACAGGCGCCGCCGAATGGAACTCCCCTTTACGTGGTACCCCAACTGTGCAAAGAGCGAAAATTGTTGCTCGGCGGCCACTCCTTCAATGGAGAAGATGCCGTGGTAAGCCACTAGCGGATTCTGATCGAAACTGTTCCACTGCTGCGTCCCCAGGGTCATGCCACCTTTGAGACCAAACCAAGTACCACCGTAATCCTGGGCCGTGAGGGGTGTAAAACAAAAACTGAGCACGACAAGTAAAGCTATGTTCCGCATAATGGAGATGTTTTCTCCCGCAAAAGTAGCTATTTTTCCCCGGTAGCTACGCCCCGCTCGGGGTCCGTGATCCAGTCACTCCACGAGCCAGCGTACAGGCGGGCGTCGCCCAGCCCAGCGTGCGCAACAGCCAGTAGGTTATGACAGGCCGTTACGCCCGAACCACAGTAGAATGTCGTCTCTTCTGCGGAGGGTAAATCGGCAAAGCGGGAGTGTAATGCTGCTGGCGAACGGAGCTTTCCCGCTGCGTCCCAATTGTCAGCAAACGGAAGGTTGATCGCGCCAGGAATATGTCCGGCTACAGGGTCGATGGGTTCTTCTACGCCTTGGTAACGGCGTGCAGCACGCGAATCGACTAAGTGCCCCGGCTGCTGGGCGGTCGTGGCTACGTCATTGGCCGTTTGTAGCCAGTGGTGCTGTACGTTGGCCCGAAAATTACTGCTACCAGGAGCGGGAACATACGCCGTCGTCGGTAAGTCTGCTGCTTGCCAAGCTGTCCAGCCGCCGTCCAGTACGGCTACTGCTCGATGTCCGCAGTAGCGCAGCATCCACCACAGGCGGGCGGCGATGGCCCCGCGTTTATCATCGTACACTACAACTTGGGTGTCCGCTTCGATGCCCCAGCTCAGGAACAATTGTTCCATTGCCTCTACCTCCGGCAGTGGATGCCGACCGGTTTGACCGGGGAGGATTTCTCCGCTGAGGTCGTCGTCGAGGTGCGCGTAGTAAGCGTTTGGCAGGTGGGCCGTAGCGTAAGCGGTGCGCCCCGCCTCCGTGTCCGCTAGAGAGAAGCGACAATCGACGAAGCGCCACTTGGGGTTATGGAGCTGCTTAGCGGCGGTGGATGGGGAGATGACCGTGTAGTAAGACATGGATTTATCTTTTCGGTAAACTAATCGTAAAGGTCGTTCCTTTTCCTTCTTCCGAGCGCTTCACGAAAATCTTACCGTCGTGGTACTCCTCCACGATGCGTTTGGTGAGGCTCAGTCCCAGTCCCCAACCGCGTTTTTTGGTGGTAAAACCCGGTTGAAACACCCGCTTGTGGTTGGCCGCCGGAATACCTTTGCCCGTATCCGTCAGGTCGATGAAAATATTACTGCTGTCTTCGTAAACGTCGGCGCTGATTTGGCCCGTGCCGTCCATCGCGTCTAGTGCATTACGCAGCAAGTTTTCGACCACCCAATCGAAGAGAGGTGGGTTGATTTGGGCCGTCAGGTCGTTAGTATTAGGGTCGGGAAAGTCGAAAGTCACCTTGCGGGGCGCGCGGCGGGCCATGTAGGTTTTGCACTCTTCCAACTCCTGGTAAATATTCACTCCTTTGAGCGTCGGCGTAGACCCAATTTTGGAGAAACGCTCGGCAATCAATTCCAGCCGTTCCACGTCGTTGCGCAATTCTTGGGCTACTTCCATCGTTTCTTCGTCTGCGGCGCGGATCATTTTCAGGTGCTCAATCCAGGCGAGAATTGCGGAGATGGGCGTACCCAGTTGGTGTGCCGTCTCCTTGGCCATCCCCACCCAGACGCGGTTTTGCTCGGAGCGGCGGGCGGCGTTGAGTCCTAGGTAGCCGATGGTGATAAACCCTCCAATTAAAAAAAACTGAATGAACGGAAAATAGCGGAGTTGTTTCAGGACAGCACTTTCGTCGTAGTAAATCTGCGAACCAAAACCCAGAATAGGCTCCGCTCCTTCGGCTACTAATTCATCTAACTTTTGTTGGAGAAATTGCTTATTTCCGTCCTGATCTGGTGTCCCCCAATTGCGTCCCTCGTAGGCCACCCCCATCTCATCCGCAATTAGTACTGGAATGGTTTTATTCAATTCTAAAATTCGCAAATGAACGGAAATGTCGCAGTATTCCTCGTCTTCCGGGTCGTAATCATTGAGGTCGATCATCGCTAAGCTCCAAACCTCGCCGTAGTTGCGTTCCACTCTCGCCAGTCGCTCGGCCATATAACTAGTATACCAAAGCGAAAAGGCAATAATGGCCAATCCCAAAATAGCCAAATACCATTTCTGCCGCGAACGTTTCTGATAAATATCCATACGAGTAGCTGCTGTCGTTCTGTTCTAACGAACTTGTTTAGAAACATCTTATCATGTCTGTAAACAAGTTCAACGTCTGATCTCGCTAGTAAGGTACGGAGATACTTAGATTTTTATACCTTATGCGAATTATGAGCTGAGTGCGACCTCGAGGTCATTATTAGCTATCTTGCCTATGACTTCGGAAAAGCCCGCTCAACAGTACAGCGGGTATTGATATTGCGCAAAGGGAAACGAATTCCGAAAGACCTAGCAGCAGAAGCATTTAAAACGATGCGGAATAGCAACTAATTCACCTCACAACTGCTCCAGCAACCACGCCCGTTCCGTTAGCGGCTCCGTCGTTTCAATGCGTTTTCTCAACTGCTTTCGCTTAGCGTGATCGTAAGGGGGGAGTTTCATTAGTTGCTCCGTCAGGGAGAGGATATTGATGTAAATTTTGCGGTGGTACGGATGACGACTCTGCCGGCGGAGGTAGGCGCGCGTGTTTTTGAGGTGAGCGGCCAGCAATTGGAAATCACCTCCCTCGAAGTACACTTTTAGTTGCAGCAAACGTGCGCTCATCTGGTGAAAAAAATCTTTATCTTCAAAACGGTGGAGTAGGAGCAAGGCCTGACGGTGCGCTCCACTGGCGTAGGCTACGCGGGCGGCGTTGAGGGCGTAAATAGAAGCCCGCTGCCCGGGGGGCAACTGAGGGCGATAGTCTACTACAAAATTGGCGGCCCACTCGTATTCACCGCAACCAATGGCCGCAATCGTGATGTTGGTAAACGTAAAACCAGATAACCAACCGTGACGCAAGAGCAGTTCGTTATCCAGTCCTCGACGGTATAAGTTGAGTACTTGGCGTAAGTAAATCGCACCTTTTTCGTTGATGCGTCGCACGCAAAAATTGATCCCCATGAGCAGCAGGTCCCGCTTCTCTTCGGGTGGAAAAATAGCAAGGTGCTCCCGCAGCAATCTCTGGTACTGCTGGAAAGCAGCTTCGCGCCCCGTACCCGTCTGCATTTGGTAAACCTGATAGTAAATACTGATAGTGGGCTGATCTGCGTAGGGGGATCGTTGGGCTAAAGCCAATATTTCCGGGAGCAATTCAATCGCACAATCCTCGCCAGAAATGTTTTGATGTGCCGCACGGAGGCACGCCAAGCGCAATTTATAAGCCATAAAAGTTTGCTGTAACGCCGCTTCTTGTTCCTTGAAGTTCCCCGCCGGTGCCCGCCCCTGGTGCGACTGCCAAGTAAATTGCTCTTCCTCAAACTGGAATTGTTGCCAAAAATACTGCCGGTGCCGATGCGGATACGTCGCCAATTTTTTTCGGTATCGACGCTCTTCGCGGCGGAAAAAAGTATCCATCTCGCGTTCGCGGTAAGCACTCAACAGATGGTGGTCGGGTGGGGCGCTGCTGCGTTGCCAGTAACGCCAGCG
>JBCDIR010000252.1:0-5196 GCA_038748735.1 Bacteroidota bacterium
AACCTCAACTCTTTGCTGGCGCCCAAGCTCAAATCAGAGTTGGTTATTTTTGCCAACGAGGGGGTCCGCAACCTCGTTTTTGACCTCAGCAACGTCATGTACGTCGATTCTTCGGGCCTCAGCTCTATTCTCACGGCCAACCGCCTGTGGAAACCACTGGGTTCGTTCGTCCTCACGGGCATTGTACACCCCAGCGTCAAAAAATTGATCGAGATCTCTCGCCTGAATACGGTTTTGAACATCATTCCTACCGTCGAAGAGTCCGTCGAGTTCATCTTCATGGAAGAACTGGAGCGCGAAATCAACGCCGAGGAGGGCGACCAAGCGCCTAGTGATAGCTAAATTGGTATAGGGACTTGGAGTAGAGGGTATAGGGACCACGTTCATGGAACTTAGACGTTTTCCTATTCGCTTATGAATTTTGAACTGACTACGCTCGGCACTTCCGCCGCTTATCCTACGCCTCGCCGCTGGGCTAGTGCACAGTACCTACGTACGCCTCGCCACGGCTTGCTCATCGACTGTGCGGAGGGCACCCAGATTGCGTTGGCCGCCAACGGCATCGGCTGGTCGTCTGTTGATACTATCCTCATTTCGCATCTACACGGCGATCATTGTTACGGATTGCCGGGCTTGTTGACCTCGTGGAGCCTTTTACAGCGAGACCGTTCGCTGCGACTCGTCGGTCCGCCAGGCTTACAGGAACTCCTGACTACCGTTTTTCGCCTCAGTCACACGGGGCTACCTTACGCTATTGAGTACTTAGTTGTGGACCCTGCTGCGGCACCCGCCATCGTGTGTAAGGATAAGCACATCTGCGTGCAGACCCTACCGCTGCGGCACCGAGTACCGACCGTTGGTTACCTCGTTCGTGAACAAGCCCGCCCGCGTTCTATGCGCGCTGCGGCCATTGAGCAGTATAGTATTCCCTATCAGCAAATTCCTGCCATCAAAGCTGGTGCAGATTTTCAAACGGCTACTGGTCAGATCGTTCCCAACACGGAGCTGACGGCCCCCGCGCCACCCAGGCGCAGTTTTGCCTATTGCTCCGATACCATTTATCTACCAGGACTGGCAGAAATCATCCAAGGCGTAGACCTACTCTCCCACGAGGCGACTTTCCTGCACGAAATGGCGGAGCACGCGCATAGTTCGGGGCACAGTACGGCTCAGCAAGCGGCGCAATTGGCGGCTGCGGCCCAAGTCGGACGGCTGGTCATCGATCACTTCTCGCCGCGCTACCTCGATTTGGGGCCGCTTTTGGCGGAAGCCCGGGCCGTCTTTTCGGCAACTCATTTGTCAGCGGAAGGCAAAGTTTTTGATGTTCCCTACGCTGGACGACAGGTAGAGTGAACTTTTGTTCCTAACTTAGCTAATAAGAAGGTACCTAGCGCTTTGCGCGTCACTTGATTGCTGCTCTAGTGTTGTTATATAGAGATCACAGAAGGGGCACAGCGTGCTCAGAGGTTTATAAAACGTCAGAGCTAGCACTATCCAACCGCGAAGCACAGTCACCCCTGTCACCAGACAGGTACCCCTACGATTTTGGCTTGCCAAAACCGTACCACCACTCAGTAAAGTCAAACACTATTCACTAGAGTGGATGTTGCCATTATCAAATTTAGCTTTTAAAAAATACACACATGCGATTCACACTATTTTCCTTCCTGCTATTACTCAGTTTAGTCTACGAATACCCTGCGGCGCAGGCGCAAAGCTTTCCCGAATCCCAGTACAGCAGCCTCGAGTGGCGGTCGATTGGGCCGTTTCGCGGTGGCCGCTCGGCAACGGTGACGGGGGTGCCAGGCCAAGCCAATTTATACTACATGGGTGCAGCTGGCGGCGGCGTTTGGCGTACCCAAGACGGCGGCCAAACCTGGGTCAACATTTCCGACGGTTCCTTCGGCGGTTCGATTGGGGCCGTTGCGGTCAGCGAATCAGACCACAATGTCATCTACGTCGGTGGGGGTGAGGTGACCGTTCGCGGCAATGTCTCCTACGGCTACGGTATGCACAAGAGCGTGGACGCGGGTAAAAACTGGCGACACATCGGTCTGCCCAACTCGCGGCACATCACACGGATTCGGGTACATCCACAAAACCCAGACTTGGTTTACGCGGCCGTCCTCGGTGACCTCTTTAAGGCACACGAGCAGCGGGGTGTTTATCGCTCCAAAGATGGGGGCGAAAATTGGGAAAAAGTCCTTTTTGCCAATGCAGATGCGGGCGCAGTAGACCTCATCATGGACCCCAACAATCCGCGTATCCTCTACGCGAGCACGTGGCGCATTCGCCGGACCCCGTACAGCTTAGAAAGTGGTGGCGAAGGGTCGGCCCTCTGGAAAAGTACCGACGGCGGCGACACTTGGACAGATATTTCTAGCAATAAAGGCTTGCCCACTGGCGACTGGGGTATCTCCGGCGTAACGGTCTCGCCCGTGAACAGCGAACGCGTTTGGGCCATTATCGAAAACGAAAAAGGTGGCGTTTACCGCTCCGACGACGGCGGTGAAAACTGGCAGCGCGTCAACGAAAGCCGTGCGTTACGCCAGCGCGCGTGGTACTACTCCCGCATCTACGCCGACACGCAAGACGAGGATATCGTCTACGTGATGAACGTACGTTACCACAAAAGTACCGACGGTGGAGCTACCTTCGAGGCTTTTAACGCTCCCCACGGTGACCACCACGATTTGTGGATAGCCCCCGAAGACAACCAGCGCATGGTCATTGCCGACGATGGTGGGGCACAGGTTAGCTTTGATGGGGGGAGTAATTGGAGTACCTACCTCAATCAACCCACGGCCCAATTTTACCGCGTCACGACGGACGATCACTTCCCTTACCGCATCTACGGTGCGCAGCAAGATAACAGCACGGTTCGCATCAGTCACCGGGGTGACGGCGCGTACCTCAGCGAACGCAACTGGGAACCTACAGCGGGCGGCGAGAGCGCTCATATCACCATTGACCCGACGGATAACGACATCGTCTACGGCGGTAGCTACGGTGGTTACCTCACGCGCGTCAACCACCGGACCAAGCAAGAGCAAGCCATCAACGTTTGGCCGGATAACCCCATGGGGCACGGGGCCGAAGGCATGAAGTACCGCTTTCAGTGGAATTTCCCGGTCTTCTTCTCGCCACATAACCCCCAGCGTTTGTATACCACCAGCAACCACGTTCACGTCTCCGAAGACGGCGGCCAAAGCTGGGAGATCATCAGTCCTGATTTGACGCGTAATGATCCGTCGAAACTCGTTTCTTCCGGCGGGCCGATCACCAAAGACAATACGGGCGTAGAATACTACTGTACGATCTTCGCTGCGGTGGAGTCTCCCCACGCGGCGGGCGAAATCTGGGCGGGTAGCGACGATGGCCTGCTCCACCTTACGCGTGACGGTGGTAAGAATTGGACGAATATCACGCCCAAGGGGATGCCCGAGTGGATGATGATCAACTCCATTGATCTGGATGCCAAGCGTCCGGGCCGCGCCTACGTAGCGGGTACGCGTTATAAATTGGGCGACTACGCACCTTACCTTTACCGCACCGATGATTACGGTAAAAACTGGACCAAAATCACTAACGGTATTGACGCGCAGCACTTCACCCGCGTCCTGCGGGCAGATCCCGAGCGGACTGGCTTGCTCTACGCCGGCACCGAAACAGGCATGTACATCAGCTTTGACGATGGTAACAATTGGCAACCGTTTCAACTGAATTTACCCATCGTACCGATCACGGATTTGACGATCAAAAACAACAACTTGATCGCTGCTACGCAGGGCCGCAGCTTCTGGATCATCGACGATTTGACGGTTTTGCACCAACAAGCGGAGGACTTGGCAAAAAAAGATTTTCACTTGTTCCAACCCATCGACAGCTACCGTATGGGCGGTCGGCAGGGTAAGCCGAGTCGCCGCTACGGCGCTAATCACCCGGGGGGCGTGACGTTCCACTACAATATCAACGAAGCCCCTGCGGATTCCGTCCCCGTCAGCTTGTCGATCTACGAGGCTAACGGCCAACTGGTACGTACTTACAGCAGCGATGCCAAGGAAAAGGGGGAGCAACTTAAATTCGAAGAAGGTGGTAATACCTTCAATTGGAATCTCCGCTATCCCGAAGGCACGAAATTCGACGGCATGATCATGTGGTGGGCCGGTGTCGGTGGGCCAAAAGCCAAACCGGGCGACTACCAAGTAGAACTCAAAGTAGGAGAGGAGACGCAGCGCCAGGACTTCACCATCCTAGCCGACCCGCGCTCCGAAGCGACGGAAGAGGACATTGCCGCACAGTTCGACTTTATGAAAGACGTTCAGGACAAAGTCAGCCAAGCCCACCAAGCCATCATCGACCTGCGTGACATCAAGGCCCAAGTCGGCGGTTTTGTGGACCGTTTGCCGGAAGGGGAACAACACGCTGCCCTCCGCGAGCAGGCCAAGTCACTCCAAGAAGAGCTCACGGCGGTAGAAGAATCCTTGTATCAAACCCAAAACCGCAGCCGCCAGGACCCGCTCAACTTCCCCGTGCGCCTGACCAATAAGCTGGCACACTTAAACAGCCTCGTCGGTATCGGCGATTTCCGTCCGACGGCCCAAGCCTACGCCGTTAAAGAAGAGATGGAGACCTTGATCGACGAGGAATTGGCCACCTACCGCCGCGTGGTGAGTGAGGATTTGCCGACGCTCAATCGCCTGATTCGGGAGAGTCAGATTGATTTAATACAGGGGCCGAAGGCGAAGCCGTAGGTTTGATCCTCCTAGTTCTTGATGAAAATCAAGAACTAGGAGGTCTACTGTACTGGTATTATTTTAAACAAGTTCTTTGGTAGATGAACCTACACCAAGGCGAGTTTGTAGTAATGCCCGATCATTTTCACGCGATTATTGGTGTCGGAAAAAATAAATATAATTCCAATACAGAAGCAGTACATTGTATCTCTACCAAAAATAAATTTGGCGCACAATCCAAAAACTTGGCTTCTATCATTCGAGGCTTCAAAATCGGCGTAACCCGAAATGTCCGGCTAATTGATCCCGACTTTTCGTGGCAACCCCGCTTTCACGACCGAATCATTCGCGACGACATGGCCTATCAACGGATTTCGGATTACATTATCAATAATCCGGCGAATTGGTAGAGACGCAATGCATTGTGTCTCTACTTGATGGGATCAATTTCGGGAATCTG
>JBCDIR010000253.1:0-5183 GCA_038748735.1 Bacteroidota bacterium
CTGACAAGTACTCATACTCAACCATTTTTATGCTATTACAAAATATACGGTCGTTAACGTGGTCATTGTTTGTCTTGAACTTAGCTTTCTTGGTTAGCTGCCAAAAACCAACAAAATCACCCGAAGCTTATGAGACGAACCCCTCCCTCACCGATGCCGATCTCGGCCAATTGCTCATGGTAGGTTTTCGCGGCCAGGAAATCGACAGTGTGAGTGCCTTGGTGAAGGAGCAGTTGCGTTCCGGCGAGATTGGGCACACGATTCTTTTCGATTTTGACTACGTCAATAAAGTCTTTGACCGCAATATCGTGTCAGTTGCGCAGGTGCAGCAGTACCTGCGGGACATCCAGGCACTGGCCCCAGCCCCGATGTTCAAAGCCATCGACCAGGAGGGCGGACGCGTGCTACGCCTCAAACCGGACTATGGTTACGCTACGCTGCCGTCCGCGCAGTATTTAGGCGAGCTGAATGATGTAGATTCTACCCGTTTCTACGGTAAGGTTAATGCACAGCAATTACAAAACTCCGGCTTTAACGTCAATTTTGCCCCCGTGGTCGACCTTAACGTCAATCCAGAGAACCCCGTAATTGGAGGAATAGAACGCAGCTTCGGTGCCACAACGGAGCAAGTCGTACAGCACGCGGCGGCCTGGATACAACCCCACGCAGACGCGGGCGTACTCTCCGTACTCAAGCACTTCCCCGGCCACGGCAGTTCCCAAGCCGATTCTCACAAGGGCATCGCCGACGTGACGGCGAGCTGGACCGAAGAAGAACTTCGCCCCTTTAAGTTACTGCTGGATTCCGTGTCACTGACCGCGGTGATGACCGCCCACGTCTTCAACCGCAGCATCGACTCCATCTACCCGGCTACCCTCTCGCCGCACTACATCAAAAGCATGCTGCGCGAAGACATCAGCTACGAGGGTATCGTTTTCTCAGATGATATGCACATGAAGGCCGTCAGTGCAGAATTCGGGTTTAAAACCGCCATTCGCCAAGCCATCCTGGCGGGCGTAGATGTTTTGGTCTTTGGTAATAACCTGGAATACGACGAGTCGGTGGCCCGTACAACTATTGCCACCCTCCGTGAACTGTTAGCAGAAGGAGCGATCACCGAGGCACGCCTGCGTCAGTCGATTGAACGGGTACGGACTACGCTGCAAAAGATGTAAGGTCTTGAAAGACAGCTCCATGCCAGCTACGCCCTACGTACCCATTGATTGCCAATACAACGACCGATTACTGGACCACGCCACGCTGCGTTCGCGGATCAAGTTGGCCTACCAAACGGCCAACGGTTCCGTGGAAATCACAACCGTCATCAAGGATGTGTACACGCAAGAAGGTGCAGAATACCTCTTGACCCAAGCAGGCGAAGTGATCCGTTTGGATCAGCTTCTAGCGGTGGACGAGGTCACGCCACCCACGGATTCGCACTGCGCGCTTTGACCAGCGATTTACCAACTGATTTCTAAGGTGTTTACGAACAAGGTGTCGTTGCTGGGGAGCCGTTGTGAGTTGGTTTCCGGTGCGTACATATTAATGACGAGGCTAGCGGTATCACCCGCCGTGAGTTGGTCTTTCGGAAGGGTCAAAGTATGTGTGACGTGATCGGTAGCGGCGGCTTCACTCGTTTGAAACCTACTCTGTCCACTTACATTACCCGGAAAATCACAGGGCGCAGTAGCCTGTTGCCGGATGAGCGTTGCGCGGCAGATACGCCCGTCTTCCAGGGGGCTGAACAAAACGTCTATTCCTTCGTCGATCACACCATTGCGATTGTAGTCCGCGTAGACCGTGTAGAAGTCGGTGTCGGGAAAAGTACCCCCTATTTGGTTGATGGTGTCCAGGAGTGCTTCGAGTTCCAGGGTCACGTTATTGCCCTCCGTACTGAATAGGAAGACGAACTCACCGTCGTTGTAAAATTCGGTGCGTGGGGTCATTTCCACCTCGTCTTCGCCACAAGCGGGAAATAGCAAAATGATTAGACACAGGAGAGAACATAGCGTTAGCGCAGTTTTCATTGTAATTGTATTTAAAATAGAGAATTGGTTGACAATATAAGATGTAGGATCATAATTGGTTCGTGGGACTAATAAAGTTGCGACTGATCCCAAAGATGGGTTCTACGTTAATGCACTTCTACTTTGATCGCAGCTACCAAATGCGAAGTCAAATACAGCATTTATGATTTCATGGTGAAGGCTTTCAGGCAGTCCCAGCTAGTTATTTGTTAAGAAAATCCTAAAGTTAGTCATTTCCGTCAAACGGGATAGGGGAATGGGTAATGTGTACTCATCATTCCCGTAAGAGACTAAAATATTAGTCACAATGCAAAAGAAAATGATGTTGATATTAGGCATCATTTACTTAGGAACTATGAATGAAATCACCCGGCAGCGGATAGCTGAATTACACTATTTGCACGGGCCGGATTAGTTTTACCTACTCGACTAAATACACTCGACATGAAACAGTCTTTCTTATCGTTAACGGTCTTTTTAGCCTTTGGCATTTTAGTTTTAAGCGGCTGCGTGGATGATTCCGATTGGTGCCTACGCGCCGATGGTCCCATCGTTACCGAAACCTTGAACTTGGCAGAATTCAATAGTATTGCTCTCCACATGAGCGCCCGCGTGGAACTGACGCAGGGAGAGGTGCAAGAGGTCATATTTGAGGGCCGCGAGGACATCCTGGACCGCCTGGAACTCAACGTCCGCAACGGCGTTTGGGACATCGACTACGACGGCTGCCTCCGCGATGTGGACAGCCCTACCCTATTCATCACCGTACCGGAACTGGAAGATGTTCGGGTGACGGGCTCGGGAGAGATTTACAGTACCAACACCTTCTTGGTTCCCGAGATCGACCTCAGCATTACGGGGGCAGGCCGGATTGATATGGCCGTAGAAGTATCCGAGCTAGACGCCGATATTTCTGGCTCCGGTGAGATTTTCGTGGAAGGGTCTACCCTGGAATTAGACGTACGCATCAGCGGTTCTGGTGATTTCCGAGGGTTCGATTGTCCGACTTTGACCAGTGATTTGCGCATCAGCGGCAGTGGTCGCATCCGGACTTATACTGAAAATGAGCTGGATGCGCTCATCAGTGGTAGCGGAGATATTTTATTCAAAGGTAATCCCGAATTATTTGTCTCCATCAGTGGCTCGGGCGAAGTGATTGATGCCAATTAGCCGGCTTTTACGGTGTCCGTTCGGGTTTTTGAAACACCCGAACGGACTACTTTTAGACCACCGTCTGCTTCCATTTACCCCGCCGAAAGAGGACAAACGCCAGTGCCGTCAGTACGGTTTCCGCAATTATCACAGCAGTTACTACGCCTTCTACTCCCCAGTTGAGGTACCACGCCAGAAAATACCCGAGCGGTATTTCTACCACCCAAAACGCGATGATGTTGATGAACATTGGGGTACGCGTATCCCCCGAGCCATTGAACGCCTGGGTAAATACCATCCCGAAACCGTAGAGGGCATAGCCGTAGGCAAAAATGCGCAGGGCGGTCGTTCCCGACGCTAATACGGCGGGCGTGTCGTCAAAAAACGCGATGAGCTGTGGACCGAAGAAAAGATAGACAATGGAAACGCCCCCCAGAAAGCCACCGGCTATCCAGGCCGCAATCTTGACGGAGGCCTCCGCTCGGTCTGGCTGGTTGGCCCCCAGGTTTTGCCCTACCAAGGTAGCCGTCGCGTTGGACAACCCCCAGGCCGGGAGTAGCGTGAAAATGATGAGGCGGATAGCAATCGTATAACCCGCCACGGCCTCACTGCCGAAGCGTGCCGTGATACGCATTAGGAATAACCAACTGGCCGACGCAATGAGGTACTGTAAGGCCCCGTTTGAGGCAATTTTACCCAAGCGCTGGAGCAAACCCCAGTCCACCTTCCAACTCCCCAGGCGCAGCGAAATCGTTCCGCGTCCACTCAGTAAAACGTACAGCTGAAAAGCTACGCCGATGCTGCGCCCAATCGTAGTAGCCACCGCCGCACCCGCTACCCCCATGGCCGGAATAGGGCCGAAACCGTGGATGAAGAGCGGGTCGAGGATAATGTTAATGCCATTGGCTAACCAGAGCGCGCGCATGGCGTAGGCCGCGTCCCCCGCTCCCCGGAAAATGCCGTTGAGTAAGAACAGCAACATAATGGATACGTTGGATCCAAACAAGATGCGCGTATAATTTTTGCCCGAAGCGATGAGCGTTTCGCTACCGCCCATAAAGCGAAGAATGTCTTCGGCAAAGAGGAGTCCGAATATACCTAGCACCACACTGACGCTGACCGCTAAATACATAGCTTGTTTGGCCACACGTGCGGCGCTACTCGGGTCTTTTTCGCCAATGTAGCGCGCGATCATGGACATCGGTGCTACGGATATGCCAATTGCCAGTGCGTAGACGAGGGTGATAACCGATTCCGTCAGGCCAACGGTAGCCACCGCATCCGGGCTAACCTGGGCCACAAAATAGGCGTCCACTAGCGCGAAAAGCGACTCCATCGCCATCTCTAGCACCATCGGGATACTCAATAGTAAGATGGCCTTACGTAAAGAGCCGCTGGTGTAGTCGTATTCGTCGCCCCGCAAGGCAGAACGGACAAGTCGTAGAACTTTTCGCATAACTCGGTGGTCACTCAGTGTTGCGGCGCAAAGGTATAAAAACAAGCAACGCACGCGCTGAAAAATCAGCGGTGCGTCACCATTAAAGAAGTGTATTTAAAGTCGAAAAGTTCCTGCTAGCGTATTTTACTCCTGAATATCAATTTCACACTGGCTACAATTAATGCGCAGTCGGGTCACCTCGTCGCCTTGGCCGAAGGTGTAGACGTTTTCGGCGCTACCTTTGGTGACCAATTCAGCGCTTTTGGGTAAGCTCACTTTGGAATCCTTATCTTTCATCAGTTCCAGGCGGTAGGCGGGAAGTTGACCGACGGCTAAACCCAGCTGACCCTGGCGGTTTTGGAGGCGTAGATCGTCAAAAGCAGCGGATAATTGGCCCAGTCGCAGCTTGGAGTTGATGGCATAAATATCCGCCGAGCCGAGGATGTTTTGCGTACGCACATCCGAAAAGCGGACGCGTTCGCCAATCAAATGCGTCACGTTACGGACCTCGTACTTGTCGCTGATGGCCTCTTCGATGACTAAAGTGGTGACTTCGGAAATTTGGA
>JBCDIR010000254.1:0-5152 GCA_038748735.1 Bacteroidota bacterium
CGCTTGCTCACCGTTCTGCAAAGTAAATACGTATATGCCGTTCGGCAAAGTACTACCGTCAAAATCGATCTGGTTTTGGCCCGTGGTCAAGTCCAGGCGCTGGTGTTGGAGGCGTTGTCCGACGGCGTTGAAGATGCTCAAATCGTAGTCGCCAGCCGTGGGGACATTGACGTTAATCGTAGCCCGGTCTCGCACCGGATTGGGTTGGATACGGAGGTCGAAAGCATTTTCGGTGATATCAACTGTACTGCTTGGCATACAATTTACGTCATCCGCTGCCCGTATTTCTAGAAAATAATTACCGTTCACTAGATTGCCGTCCGGTAAGGTGTATTGCAGATCGACGAGCGTTTCGACGGTTACGGCGATGACTAAGTCGTGTTGACCCGCTTCTTCAGCCGTTGGCGTGCCAGTGATCTCTAAGCAGCCTGGCTCATTAGGGAGGAATCTACAGTCCGGTGGATCACAAGTGTAAGACATGCTAGCTGGCAGGTTTTCTATCCCGCCTTCGGTATCGGTAGTAATAGCAGAGACACCGAATGCTGCGCCACTTATCGTAATCGTTTCTGGAACTAAGACGGAAATCGTAGTAGAAAAAGACATACCCACACAAGCCGTATCCTGTATGCCGGAACCTGGAATGGTATCCTGATACGGGAGCGGCAAAACGATGGTGGAATCTGCCAAGTTAGGGTCCGGTACACACTGCGCATTTAAAGTTGTTGCCCAGCCCAGTAGACAAATGATTGGTAAAAGGAAAAATTTCTTCATTTTGATAATTTAGATTAGAAAGATTCTCTGCAAAACTCACTATTTTTAATGAGTTTATAAAATCAAAACGGTCTGGAACGGTCATTTCTGTCGTTGAAACGGTACGAAAGACGTTAAAAAGATGCTAAAGTTTGGTTCGAATCGCTATCTTGCGGCCAGGTTTTCGACCTAATTCTATCTTAGCAACTTCTTTTTCCTTCCCTTCTGCTTCCTATTTTTTAGGAAAAATTCCGATTCTTTAGCGTTCTTGCTGTGGATGGTATCGGCCTATGCGATGTGTAGTAGCCACGCTATCGGTGGGGACCCGTAGGGCTAATCTGTCTAAGCCGTGCCGTGCTCGGTAGACAGGGCGAACAGCGCACTACGAAACGCCCGTCTGCGGTGCTACCGGCCGGCAGGTAGTGCCACGTTAGGCAAGGAGGCCAAGAATCTAACTTTTGTTTATTGATTAAAAACAACCAGATGCTGCAACTCGCACGCTTGGGGATGTTAGTAGGTTACGTACTCGTCCTCACTGTATCTACTTATGCGCAAACCGGTACCATTAGCGGTACAATTACGGATGCCATTACGCAAGAACCACTCATTGGGGCCACCGTTAGGGCCACGGACTTAGCCACCAAAAACGTTAGCGGTACGGTTACGGACCCCGACGGTAACTACTCCCTGACCCTGTCCGTAGGTACCTACGATTTAGTAGTGAGTTACCTCGGCTTCGACGAACAGACTACAACCTTAGCGGTAAAAGCGGGGGAAGTCACGAGCTGGAATACCACTTTGGGCGAAGCGCCCACGCTGCTGGAAACGGCTACGGTGAGTAGTAGTAAGTTCGAGAAACCACTAAGCGAAGTCACTGTTTCCTTGGAGGTGTTACAACCCGAACTGATTGAAAACACGGGTAAAGTCACCCTGGACGACGCATTACAAAAAGTACCCGGGGTAACGGTTATCGACGGACAGGCCAACATCCGGGGCGGTTCGGGCTACAGCCAGGGCGCAGGGAGTCGGGTGCTACTGTTGCAGGACGATATTCCGATTCTGCAAGCGGATGCCGGATTTCCGCAGTGGGGCGACGTTCCCATCGAAATTATCAGCCAGGTGGAGGTCATCAAAGGGGCTGCTTCGGCGCTTTACGGGTCTTCCGCCCTGAATGGTATCGTGAACGTACGTACCGCCTACGCCACCAGTGAACCCGTGACGAGGGCTTCCGTTTTCGGGACGGCTTACCTAGCCCCCAAGCGCGAAGAACTGAAGTGGTGGGACGATACCCCTTATACCGCGGGCTTCAGCGCGAGCCACCGTCAAAAGTTCGGTAAAACGGATCTCGTTTTGGGTACCTATTACCTCAACGAGCAGAGCTTCCGCCAGGATGTTTCCCGTCACTTTGGACGCTTGAACGCGAATGTGCAACACCGAATCAATGAGAACATCACCGTAGGAATAGCCGCCAACGGCAATTTGGGGGAATCGCAGTCGTACTTCTACTGGCGTGGTTTCGACCAAGCCTACCAGGGGGATACGACGACTCTCTCCAACCGACAGTTCCGGCGGATTAATGTCGACCCGAAGCTGACGATTTACGATAACAACGGCAATCGTCACCGCGTGCAGGGACGTATCTACCGCGTGAACAACGACAATGATCGGAACCAGAGTAACGAGTCGACCATGTGGTACAGCGAATACCAGTTCCAGAAGCGGTTGGATCGGGCAGATATGGTGCTCATTGCGGGCGTAGTGGCCAGTGGTACGGGCGTAGAGGCGGAGTTGTACGGTGATACGACTTTCACCTCTAACAACTACGCAGGTTTTCTACAACTTGACAAAAAGCTGTTTGGCAAACTCAATGCTTCGGTAGGGCTCCGCTACGAATACAACCGCTTGTCCAACCCTGGCTTTACTTATAATGACGGACCCATCGTGAACGTGATTGACCCCACGGAAGAGGAAGAGAGTCGTCCGGTTTTTCGCTTTGGTTTGAATTATCAGGCGGGGAAGGCGACCTTCCTGCGCGCCAGTTGGGGCCAGGGGTATCGCTATCCCACCATCGCCGAAAAATTCATTTTTACGGATGCCGGGGGCTTTATTATTGAACCGAGCCCGGCGCTGAGATCGGAGACGGGTTATTCGGCGGAAGTAGGCGTTAAGCAGGGCTACCGTTTGGGAGCCTTCGAGGGTTTTGTGGATGCTTCGGCCTTCTACATGAAGTACGAAGACATGATGGAGTTCAACTGGACGGGTTCCGGTTTTCAGTCTCAAAACATTGGTGGTACGACGATTGCTGGGGTAGAGTTCACTCTAGCAGGACGGGGTAAGCTGGGAAATCTTCCTTTCCAACTCCTGACGGGTTACACTTATATTGACCCCACCTTTGACGAGTTTGACCGACAAGCAGAGAGCGGGAGCCAGGGCCGCCAAAACGCGCTGGGTTCTTCTAGTGACGAGAACATTCTGAAGTACCGTTTTCGGCACAGCTTCAAGTTTGACGGAGAGCTGGAACTGGGCAAGTTTCGCCTGGGCTTAGAGACGTTTTACAACAGTAGCATTGAGGCAGTAGACGCCCTTTTTCTGCTCTTCATTCCCGGCTTGTTCGACTTTCGAGAAGCTAACCCCGACGGGGCGTGGGTACACAATGCACGACTGGCTTTCGTACCGAATGAAAAGCTGCGGGCTTCGTTTTTGTTGGGTAATATTACCAATAAGGAGTACGTCATCCGTCCGGCTTTGCTAGAGGCTCCGCGCAACGTGACGTTGCGGATGGACTATACGTTTTGATCGTGGGAGGTAGGGAGTTGTGAGTGCGTTTCACCAGTCACAACTCAGCCTTTGCCACTGATTAGACATTATGAATATAATTTGTGTAGGGAGGAAACGCCGCTATTTTTGGTGCTATAAAGGCAAAAAACGTAGGCATAGCCTTAGTTACGACGAGGCTTTTTAACGCAGATAGCGCCGAAAAGAGCAAGT
The DNA here is from genome assembly GCA_038748735.1 of Bacteroidota bacterium. Classification (GTDB taxonomy): domain Bacteria; phylum Bacteroidota; class Bacteroidia; order Chitinophagales; family Saprospiraceae; genus Lewinella. The sequence goes on from JBCDIR010000254.1 coordinate 3,739, forward strand.
TTAGACCTATAACAAGTTGTGTTCATAATGTCTATTAAAATGCCCTTCTGTGCGCTGGCTCTGCTCTCGGGTGGAGCTGGCGCTTTTGCGCAAGATGAACACTAAGCGGATAACATCTACTACTGCGCAAGCCAGCTGCGGCCGCGTTTCAGGTAGCGTTTGATATTGAGCCAGAAAGCCGTGAATAAGTAGAAAACCACGGGCGAACCCAAAGTTAAGAACGTCAAGTAAATGAAGTAGACGCGTACGCGGTTACTCGCAATACCCATGCGCTTACCCAAGTAGTGGCAGACACCAAATGCGGAGCGCTCCATTCTGTTTTTTAGCCATTTTTCCATCATCTCTGAATTCAAGATACAGAAACCTAACGGAAAAATGGCCTTTTGGATTAATTATGGACTGATTTATGTGATTGCAGAACGGCTAACGGGGCAGAGTTTGAGCTTGGTCGTACGTTACGGGGTCGGCGTGAACCATTGCGGGAGCTTCCTGGCGGGGCGAGGCAAGCTCCGGAGAGGCTTCCTCGTTTTGCAGTACCATACAGGCACCGCCCAAACCAAGAACTAACAAACAAATGAGTAACCAACCTTCTAGTGTTAACGTAAAATTTTTCATAGTGTGTGATAATGTTTGGGTCTGGCCATAGGACCAGTGTGTCGCTCCCGGGGGGAGCAACGATGTGTAAGCAAATAGTGTTTCGCGTAAATTACTGGGGTTAACAGTCCTTTACAGTGATAAGGAAACTAGACTTGATTGGTAGTAGATAAAAACTAAAAGCTCAATGTAAATTGGGGAGGAGTGCAGCGGGAGATTACCGAGAAACCGATAGTAAGTCGTTATTGCTGCGTTTGAAGTGGGTGCGTGTCTGCACGTGTAGGGCCCAAATGGGAGGTGATCCTCCCGAAGGGGAGTAAGTAATCTTTTTCATAGTGTTTCTGTGTTTGCAGGACCGTAATCCCGTTGAGTCAAAAAGTAATAGTTCAAATAGTGTGACACAAATATGCGAAAAACATTTAATATTATTGAAATTTTCCATGTGATATTTTTCATTGTTGTGTTCGTATTGATTTAATTCAAAATATGTGCCAAACTCTTCAAATGCCTTGTTTTATTAAGTAAAAATTTAATTTGAGTGCGTTGATTGAGTAAGTGGTAGGTGATTTGTCGGCAGCGGTTGAGTGTGCTGGTTTTTATAAACAGTGCCACTTGGTAATTGCCCAAGAAAATATCTGTAAAGAAAAATAACGGCGAGCTTAAAAAAGCGAGGTTGAAGTGTATTTATTGATCGGGCTATAGCGGATTGTCTTTATCTTTCGGCTCAGAATCATCAATTTGTTTTCATGTCAAAAGTACTCATAATCGGTGCCGGGGGAGTAGGTCGCGTTACGACGTTGAAGTGTGCTCAACACCCGGA
>JBCDIR010000255.1:0-5137 GCA_038748735.1 Bacteroidota bacterium
CGAAGGCTTCGGTACGCTCGATGAGCACAGCCTCGATCTGGCGTTGGATACGCTGGAAAACTTGCAGGGAAGTGGAAAAACGATTGGAATTATCTCACACGTGAAGGCACTGAAGGAACGGATCGGGGTGCAGATTCAGGTGCGGAAGCGGAGCGATGGATTCAGTAGGGTAGAGGTGGTGAGTTGAGGCATAAAAAATCCCGCTGGCACTACGAGCGCACCAGCGGGAAAGCTATTCTTTACTAAGTATTACTAGCCGAGGCTAGCGTAATCCTAGTAGTCTTCGTTGTTGTAATCGTCTTCTTTCTTACTGTCGTAATCTTTGCGACGATCATAAGCGCTGCTCTGATTGCTGTCGTAAGAGCTACGACGATCGTAGCTACTGCTGTTGTCTCGGTCGTAAGAGCTGCGACGATCATAGCTACTGCTATTATCACGATCGTAAGAGCTACGACGATCACGGTCATAACCGCCACCGCTGCCACGACGATCGTAACCGCCGCCGCCACCACGACGATCGTAGCCGCCGCCACCGCCGCCATAACCGCCACGACCACCGCCGCCGCCGCCGTAACCACCACGACCGCCACCGCCGCCGTAACCGCCACGACCACCGCCGCCGCCGTAACCACCGCGACCGCCACCGTAGCCGCCACCGCCGCCGTATCCGCCGCGACCGCCGCCACCGTAACCACCGCCACCACGACGGTTTTCACGAGGTTCTGACTCTTTGACCGCGATTTCACGACCATCTAGTTCTGAGCCATTGAGGGCATCAACTGCCGCTTGGCCTTCTTCGTCATTCGCCATTTCTACAAATCCGAACCCGCGTGAGCGGCCGGTCTCACGGTCATAGATCACCTTCGCAGAGGTGACCTCTCCGTAGGCTTCGAAGGCCTGGCGTAGGCCGTCTTCCGTGGTTTCAAAATTTAATTTAGCAACAAAAATATTCATCAAAAAAAGATTAAAAAAAGGTAAAAAAACTAAAAGGATAACACAGAACGCATCAAAACGTTCTATTTTATCAGAAAAACGAAGGCCAATAAGTAACTAAAGGAAAAAAACAAAAGAACATTTAGGTGTCGGTCGTTTCCACTGGGTAACTTACGGGGATCGAATTTCAAATTCGCTGTAAGATACGCTTTATTTTCGTGCCGTGGGGAAAATTTATGTAAAGTGTGTCAATCCCCCCGTTGTGTTGTACCAAATCCTTCCCATTATTAATGACGATTAAATCCTTTTTTCGGACGCTACTGGGCGTTGTGTTGCTGCTTTTCCTGCTCTGGTGGTGCTTTGCGCTGCCCCGTCCACTCTTTGAGGCGCCGCTAGCCACCGTCATCGTAAGTGCGGAAGAAGAATTGCTGGGCGCGCGCATTGCTGCGGACGGACAATGGCGGTTCCCCGCTAGTCAACAGTTGCCGGAGCGATTAGAACGGGCTATACTCACTTTCGAGGATCAGCGTTTTTACCAGCACTGGGGCGTCGATCTCCGGGCCTTGGCGCGGGCGCTGCGGCAAAACTGGCGCGCGGGGCGCATTCGTAGTGGCGGCAGTACCATCAGTATGCAGGTTATGCGGATGGCGCGGGGCAACCAGGCGCGTACGCTGTGGCAAAAATTGCTAGAAATAGTACTAGCGCTACGCTTGGAATGGCGTTACGATAAGGCAGAAATTTTGCAATTCTGGGCGGCCAACGCGTCCTACGGCGGCAACGTAGTAGGCGCGGACGCCGCAGCTTGGCGTTATTACCAAAAACCACCCCATTTATTAAGTTGGGCGGAAGCCGCTACTTTGGCCGTATTGCCCAATAGCCCGGCCTTGATTCACCCTGGTCGCAACCGGGCGGCGCTACGAGCGAAGCGAGACCGCTTACTGAGTCGACTACAACGGGCAGGATACATGGATGAAACCACGCGACAACTGGCGATTTTGGAACCTCTTCCAGATCGGCCCTTGCCTTTACCTCAGTTGGCCCCGCACCTGCTCCAACGCGTACACGAAAGCCAGGGCCCCGGGCGTTGGACGGTCAGTATTGATCCCGATTTACAGCGTCGTGTCCAGGCCGTGGCGCAGCAGCAGCAGGCGCTCCTGGCGGGAAACGGTATTCACAATGTTGCCATTTTGGTGCTGGATAACGAGCGGAACAATTGCTTGGCTTACCTGGGAAATCATCGCCAGCTTGCGTCCGTGCATAGCCCCGGGGTAGATATTGTGCAAGCCCCCCGCAGTCCCGGTAGTTTGCTCAAACCGATGCTGTACAGTTTAGCATTACAAAATGGTCAGCTTTTGCCACAGCAGTTGCTGGCCGACGTGCCGAGTGTATACGGTGATTTTCGACCCGAAAATTTTTCGGAGACCTACCAGGGAGCCGTCCCGGCGGATCAGGCACTGGCCCGGTCGCTTAATATCCCGTTCGTGCGGCTATTACAAACTTACGGGGTACCTATTTTTTACGATCACCTACGCAGCTGGGGCTTTGATTTTTTGCAACAACCTGCTTCGCATTACGGTTTGTCGCTCATTTTGGGTGGGGGAGAGGTCAGCCTGTGGCAAGTGTGCCGCTGGTACAGTAGTTTGGCCCGAACGCTGAATCACTATCAGCCGTTGCAGAGTCAGTATGATGCTACGGACTGGCAGTTACCCAGTTACTTGGACGAAGACCACAATTCAGACAATATAATTAATCCCGATCCGGAGTCCATCGGAGCTGGAGCCGCTTGGTGGACCCTGAAAGCGATGGAAAAACTGGAACGTCCGGATAGTGAAGGGGCGTGGAAACGCTTCGCGTCTAGTCGGAAACTGGCGTGGAAAACGGGGACGAGTTTTGGATTTCGGGATGCCTGGGCCGTAGGGGTGAGTCCGCGCTACACCATCGGCGTTTGGGTGGGGAATGCGGACGGGGAAGGTCGCCCGGGATTGGTCGGAATACGGGCGGCGGCTCCCATCTTGTTTGCCGTACAGCGATTGTTGCCCGCCGAAACGGCTTGGTTCGACCCTCCCTGGGACGATTTGGTACCACGAGCGGTTTGCGCTATGAGTGGCTGTTTGGCGGAGCGACACTGCCCACGGGACACGATCTGGTCGGTAGCGACGCAGCAGCGGGCGGGCCATTTGTGTGGTTTTCACCGCCGGGTGAGTTTGGACCGTGCGGAAGAATATCAGGTAACGCGTGCGTGTGTAGCGGACCCCAGCGAGATGGTCCAGCGGTCGTGGTTTCAGTTACCCGCTTTGCAGGCTCATTATTACCAACGTCAACATCCCGCTTACCGACCGCTTCCACCGCCGCACCCGGATTGCGATCACCTGCGGGGGGATACGGCCCCGATGGCTTGGATTTATCCTAACCAGGAGGGGCATTTGCAAATTCCGGTGACCTGGGACGGTAGTACTTCGGCCATTCTCTTTACCCTGGCACACCACTACCCGGACAAGCGCGTCCACTGGCACCTAGACCAAGAATACGTGGGTACTACGCAGGGAGAACACCAGTTGGAGCTGCGGCCCGATCCTGGGCGTTACCGCTTGTTGGCCACGGATGAGGATGGAGAGCGACTTTGGTTCGACTTCACGGTGGCGGACGGTTCGTAGCGCCATTTTTCCCAGACGTAGGACAGTCCGCCCGCCACTAGGTTCAGTAAACCCAGCAGACTCTCGAAGGGTTTGTCGAAGAGTAAAAATAAGAGTACTAGGGTGTTGAAGAGCAAGAAAACGATCTGTACCCAAGGGAAAAAAGGACTCTTCCAGGCGGTGGCTTCCCCCGTTTTTTGCTTACGTAAACGGAATAAGCCGATTACGGTGAGCATGGTGAATAATTGTAAAATGAAACCACTGTAAATCAAAATTTGCTCGAAAGAACTGGTGGTCACCAAAAAAACGGAAATGCCAGCTTGTAGCCAAATGGCGCGCACGGGTACGCCCCGGGAATTATCGCGGGCGAAGTAGTTCCACATTTGGTAGTCGCTGGCCATCGCACGCGTAACGCGAGAACCTACCCAAATCATGGCACTGATGCCCGCAATGAGGAGACCGGCAATCAAGTAACTGATGATTTGTCCGCCCTGCCAACCGAACATGACTTCCGCTACAACCTGTCCCACTTCAACCTTACCTTTGAGTAAATCCAGCGGTGCTTGGCGCAAAAAAGACAGTTGCAGCAGCAAGAATAAAATGCTCACCAGTACCGTCCCGCCGAGTAGCGCTTTGGGTAGATTGTTAGTCGGGTCTTTAATTTCTTCGGTGAGGTAAGCCGCCGCGTTCCAGCCCGAAAAAGCGTAAATAACGTAGACTAAAGCGACCCAAGTACCCGACTGTAATACGCTGGACCAAGCAAAGGGAAGTGTTTGGGGCTGCGTCAGCACACTGGGACCCACTACGGGAAGTAGCAGCCCGCAAGCGATGAGAAAAAGGACCAAACACACTTTGAGTCCCGTCAAAATATTTTGAAAACGGCTACTTTGCTGCAAATCAAAAGAGTGAACGGACGCCACCAGCAGAATCGTTCCCACGGCGATGGTCGCGTCGGAAACGGCCACGATTTTTGTCAAGTAGCTCCCGATGGCCATCCCCGCCAGTGCAATGGCCGCCGCAAAACCAACGGTGATGCTGACCCATCCGGACAAGTAACCGAGCATGGGATGGTATATCTGCGATAGGAAGTGATATTCGCCACCCGAACGGGGGAGGCGGGTGGCAATCTCGGCATAGGTCACAGCCCCCGTGAGTGCGACTATTCCACCGATCAGCCAGAGCAGCATGATAGCCGTAATTTGCTCCTGATACGCCAGTTGAAAACCTAGCGTAGTGAATACACCCGTACCAATCATGTTTGCAATCACGATTGCCGCAGCGGTAGACCAACCTATTTTTACTCTATCTGATTGCATACGTATCCTCGCCGGAAATATCTTCAATTAAACTCATCCATTCTGGGTATATCTTGAAGGTGTGCTAGTATTAACGAAACTATAACAGTTTAACTATATAATAAGGTCTATTTTTTTGGAGTAGCGTACGGAAGATTAGTGCCTTCCTTAGACAAGACATTGATTGAGGTATTCGCCAAGGATAAAGAAACAGTAAATACTACTATTTGGTCAAAAAATTAATTTTCACCGTGAAAATGTGTCGGTTAATGGCAG